>JAPLMM010000285.1 GCA_026387035.1 Planctomycetota bacterium | reverse complement strand
TCGCGCCGCGCCATGGTCGCCGCCATCAGCCCGAGCGCCCCCAGCGCGGGATACCGCACGGCGTCCCGCAGAAAGGCGCGCCTGCCTTCGTCGCATCCGTCTTGCCTGCGCATCGCCCTACTCCTTTCGCTCCGGTTCGGAGATTCGCTCGTAAAAGCGCACCTCGCCGGCGGACGGGTCGAGCACGAGGACCCTCCCCCGCGAGTCCGCCGCCACGTCCAGGCTGCCCGCCTCCTCGCTGAAATCCGTCGGCGGGGCCACGACCGCATCGAACACCCCTTCCGGGCTATACGTCTTAACCCGCAGGAGGCCCTTTTCGCTCGTCACAAATCCGCCGCCCGGCAGCAAGGCGAAATGGGCCGGGTTGCAGCATCCGAAGAAATCCTGCACCTTCGTGGACCCTGCGCCCCACGACCATTTCAATTCGCCCTCGCTCGTCCATCGTTCGAGGCGAAATCGCCCCGCGTTCGCCACCCAGAGCGCCCCATCCGGCCCCGCCGCCAGGTCGAAATGCTCGTTGCTCCGAAGGAAGAATCCCTCGTCCTCGTCGCCGGTGCTCGCCTTGCCGATCCGCCGAACCAGCGAGCCCGCCCGGTCGTAGCACAGTACGACGCGGTTGCCCGCGTCGGCGGCAAACACGCGGTCGTCCTGCACCGCCACCGACCTGAGGAGCGTCCCGACGCCCGGGCTCGGCAACATCCCGGCTCGCCGCCCGTCTCGAACTCCAGGGCAAGCCTGCCGTCCGGCTCGAACACGCGAACGCCCGCGTCGCCGACCACGTAGATCCGGTCGTTCGGCCCGACCGCCAGTCCGCGCGCGACCTTGAAAAGCGTCGACACGCGGCCGACCTGGCGATAGCGAATCAGGCTCGGATCCACCTTTCGGATCTCGCTCTGATTGTAAAGGAGGTCCCTCCCCACGCCGCGGTGCTCTTCGCCCGTGTGTTCGCCGTGAAGAACCGCCCAGACGGCGGCGCCGACCGCCCCGGCGATGACGAGGCCGATCAGGAGATTCGCAATCGGCACTCTCTTGCGCTCACTCATCCGGCCCTCCTCCCGCTGAGAACCGGCGCCGATCACGGCGCACTGTGCCAAGATTTTCTGGCATCAGGCAAGGGCTTAGAACTGTGTGGCACGGCGGGCCTTGTCCCGCCGTGCGCAGGTGCGCCGGGACGCACGGCCGGGCAAGGCCGGCCGTGCCACACCCAATTACGGTTTCGCCTGCGCAACACCCGCTGGAGATGCCAGAAAATCTTGTCACACCCGTTGAAGCGACGCTCGTCGCCGCGCCAGCGTCGGCTCGAAGGTCCAGGCAGACCAGCCGCGTCAGGTCCCTGAGAATCAGCCGGCCCCCCGCCAGCGCCAGCGGTCCCCACGCCTCGTAACCGTCCGCCAGGACTTTGGCCTGCGCGAGCGGCACGTATCCCTTCTGCGACGCCTCCGCCAGAACGAGCGTCCCCTTGTCCTCCAGGGCCAGGAGGAGACCGTCGGCCACCATGAACGGGCCGAGACCGAAACGGTTCTCCCGCCCGCTCGACCACAGGAGTCGTCCCGACGGGTCCAGGCACACCAACTGGTTCCCGAGCGCGCCGGCCTCCTTCGCCATGATCCCGTAAAGGTAACCTCCGTAATAGACGGGCGTGTGGTGTTCGGCGCTGAACTCCTTCGCCTCCAGCCGCAGCACCTCTTCGGCCGTAAACCGTCCCCCCTCCCTCTTCAGGCGGAGCATCAGGCTTCCCGTTCCGTAACCGCCGGTGAGGAAGACGCGGCCGTCGCCGAGAGGCACCGGCGAAGGAGAGTTCGCAAAGTTGACCTTCCACTCGTGCTGCCAAAGGATGTCGCCCGCCTTGAACCCGTCGCCGTCCTCCGCCGCAACGCCCACCACGCCGCCGCTCGCCGTGTACAGGTACATCCGCACGCCGTCCGCCGCCGCAGGGACGACCGACGTGTGCGTCATCTGCCAACCGCGCGGGTTCGGCGTCTTCCATACGACGTTGCCGGTTTCGCAGTCGACCGCCATCATGAGGACCGAGGGCCCCGCCGGCGCGAGAACCGCACGCCCACCGTCCACCAGCGGGCACTGGCCCGCGTACCACCTCGGCTCCTGCGTGCCGAACTCCCGCACCAGGTCCAGCGCCCACCGGAAGTCGCACGTCCGGGCGTCCACGCACATGACGTGGCACTTCGGCCCGAGCGTCACGACATACTTGTCCGTCACCGCTGGGACCGTCCGCGAGATGCCGTGGTTCGGCTGAATCGGGATCTTGTACCATCGCCGCCAGATCTCGCGCCCGTCGGCCAGCGACAGACATCGCAGGCAATCGCCCTTCGCCTCTTCGTCGTAATCCAGAAGGTACACCCGCCCCTTGTGCACGGCGGCGCCGGCGTATCCTTCGCCCACGGCAATGGACCAGAGAACCGGCGGCCCGGCGGCCGGCCACTCGCGCGCCAAACGCACACCCTCCGGGCTGATGCCGTCCCGATTCGGACCGCGGAAGGCGGGCCAGTCGCCCGGCCAATCGGCCGGCTCGCCCGACGACGCCAGAAACTCGCCCGGAAACGACACCTCGAACGCCGCCGGACGCTCCCCGAACGTCGCCACGCGCTCCTCCAGATCCGCCGGCGCGCCGACGCGCAGCCAGCGAGCGACCAGCGCCGCGCCGGCCGCGGCCAGGACGATCGCCACCCCCACGCTCACCCAAACACGCTTCATAACGTCCTTCCGCAGGAGAACTTGCGACGCCGCGACATTCTACGCCCCGCACGTTCTTCAGTCATCCCTCTAATTCTACAACGTTATCTCAACGCAGAGATCGCAGAGAACGCAGAGATAACCCCTTGTTTCACAACAACTTGTCCCGGCGCGCCGGGGCACGGCGTGTGTGGCACGGCGGGCCTTGCCCCGCCGTGCGCCGAGGCACGGCCGGGCAAGACCGGCCGTGCCAAACCCTTTTGATCCCTTTGACAGCCGTTCTCTGCGTTCTCGGCGCTCTCCCCATGTAAGAAAGGGGCCCGTCCCGCAGGGACCTTCGGCTGGGCTGCGTTGAAGAAAACAGCGTAGCAGCACTAAACCGACCGGACGGCCCGTTCACTCGTTGCGAAGGGCCGCCAGCAGCGGACCGCCAAGCGCCCATCGGGCCGCCAGGTACGTCCACACCAGGCCGCTCGCCGCCACGCCAAGCACCACCAGTGCAAGCGATCCCCCGGGAACTGGGGCGCCCGGCGATGCGAGCGCCGGCGCGACCGCCACCAGCGCCGCCACCACCCCGCACCCCAGGCCCAGCGCCAGCAGGCCCCAGTGTTCCCACACGATGAGCCGCTCGAGCGCCCCGCGCGAGAACCCCACCGCCCGCAAGAGCGCCAGTTCCCCGCGCCGCTCC
>JAPLMM010000284.1 GCA_026387035.1 Planctomycetota bacterium | reverse complement strand
ACCGAATCGGCAGCATTCGCCGCACGCTCGGCACAAGGCCGATGCCGATTCCAGCGCCGCGTCCACCCGGGCGTACACTTCGTACACCGCGGCCAGTTGGTCGGGATGCGGCGGGCGAAGCGCCGGCGGCGCACCCCACGGCGCCAGGAAAAAGGGGACGGGAGTATCTTGTGCGAAGCACCCGAAGGGCCGAACCTGTCCCCGGGGCGGCACGCCAGCGGCGGCCCTTTCGTCATTCGGGCTTGTCTTTTGATTCGTCATTCGGATTTCGGGTTTCGTCATTGCTCGTGCGGCCAAGCGGATTACGAGGTTCGGGCCTGCCTAGACCCTCATCTCCATCCGCTTGGCCTCGATCTGCTCGTGACTATAAAGCGGCCCCTGCCCGATGCCGGCGCAGCGGCGGGCCGCCGATTCCCACGCGTCCCGGCTCCGAAGGTTGCTCGGCCAGAAAGGCCAGACTCGGCACTGCCTCGGCCGCACAGGGTAAACGCGGCATCGGCTGCCGCCATCGAGCATGACGCAGTCGAAGTTCGGTTCTTCCTTCAGGCTCAGGCCGCGCCAGAGCCGCCGCCCGTAAAGCCGACGAAACTCGTCCCTCTCCAGGCCCAGGTGCCGCGCGATGGCTTCCACCTCGTCGTCGTCCATCCAGACGTACCCCGGCCCGCCGCCGCAACAGTTGCCGCAGGACTGGCAGGCAAAGCGCAGGCCCTGGGCGTACCACGGTTTCCGCGTCTGTTTTGCGCTCAGGATTCCCATGCGGCCGCTCCCGCCCCACGCGGACCGCATTCTACGCCCCGCCCCGCCGGGGTGCCAAGAGTTTTCGGCACGCCGTTCGAGCCGCCCGCCCACGCTTCATTTAGCCCCCGGTGAATACACCGGGGGCACTTCCCCCTCGCCTCCGCACCCCGCCGCCAGGCAAGATTCCTGCCTTGCAGCCTCTGCCGCCGCAGGCCTATAATGCCCGCCGGCGAGCAGGTAAGGAACGTGCCGGCGATGGCCCCTATCCGGATTCTGCCCGAGATCCTTGTCAACCAGATCGCCGCAGGCGAGGTCATCGAGCGTCCGGCCAGCGTCGTCAAGGAACTCCTCGAGAACGCCATCGACGCCCAGGCCACGCGCATCTGCCTGGAACTCGAGGAAGCGGGCAAGAAACTCATCCGCGCAAGCGACGACGGCGTCGGCATCCCCGCGGCGGAACTCGCCCTCGCCCTCGCGGGCCACGCAACGAGCAAGATCGCCTCCGCCGAGGACCTCGAGGGGATTACGACGCTCGGGTTCCGCGGCGAAGCGCTCGCTTCCATCGCCTCCGTCGCCGACGTCCGAATCTCCAGCCGCATCCGCGACGCGCTCGAGGCCGTCGAAGTCTCCTCCAGCGCCGGCAAGGCCGCACCGCCCCGCCCTGCGAGCGGGCCCGTCGGCACGACCGCCGAGGTCCGAAACCTCTTCCGCTACGTCCCGGCACGCCGAAAGTTCCTCAAGACCGACGCGACCGAGATGGGCCACATCACCGAACAGGTCGCCCGCATCGCCCTGGCCTATCCGCGGGTCCATCTGACGGTGACGCACAACGGCCGGAGCGTGTACGAGTTGCCGCCGACCGATTCCGTGCGCGACCGCATCGCGGCGTTCTTCGGGTCGGAGCCGGCGGGGGCACTCATCCAGATCGAGTCCGACGAGCCCGCGGGGCGACTCTGGGGCCTCGTCGGGCCGCCGCACCTCGCCCGCGCCACAGCAACGATGCAGTACCTTTTCATCAACGGCCGCTACGTCCGCGACCGTGGCCTCCTGCACGCCGTCCGCGAGGCGTACCGCGGCATGTTGGAGGGCAACCGCCAGCCTGTCGCGTTCCTCTTTCTTACCGTCCCGCCGGACCGCGTGGATGTGAACGTCCATCCGACGAAAATCGAAGTCCGCCTCCGCGACGCCCACCTGCTCTACGGCCAAGTGCTGGCGGCCATCCGGGAACGCCTCCTGGGGCCCGGCATGGCGCCGAGCCTTGTCCCGCCTTCGCCGGCGCTCGCCGTTCAAAGCCCGGGGATGAGCGAAGCGAATCCCCGGGACGCCGTTCGTGCCGCCCGCGTGCGTCAAGCCGTCGCCGATTTCCTTCGCAGCCCCCCGTCCGGCGCCCAGCCCCGCCTCGCATTCCCGCCGCACG
>JAPLMM010000283.1 GCA_026387035.1 Planctomycetota bacterium | reverse complement strand
CCGCGCCTCCGGGAACGCCTCCGCCACGTCGCGCCCCATGCCGACCGCTTGCGCCCCCTGGCCCGGAAACAGTAGTGCGGTCTTGCCCATGCGCCTCCCTCGCTTTTGCTTGGGCCAGGCCCATTTAGCCGGCGGGCTTGCTTGCCACGCCATAGCCCGTAGAGCGAAGGCGGGCCCGCCGCGCATTCTTCAGAGCAGAGCGAAAGAGTGTAGCGGCTATTCCCCTATCGTCCAGACCAAAAACCCGAAGGGGGCATGCGGGCCCTTCTCGGCGGCGGGCTGCCCTTGGGGGGTTGGGAATCCGGACGGCCGTTGTCCCTTCCCGCAACACCCTTGCTTCCATCGCGGCCCGAAGGTACACTCAGAATATGTGAGCCCTAGCGTGTGCGGAGCCATGTCATGGATTACAGGCAGCATATCGTCCGGGATGCGAAAGTCTGCGGCGGGGATCCGGTAATCAAAGGAACGCGAGTGACGGTGCGGACCATCCTCGCCAGCCTGGCCGAAGGCGCGTCCGTCCAGGAAATCCTTGAGGATTTCCCCACGCTGACCGAACAGGACGTCCGCGCGGTCATCGCCTTCGCGGCCGCTTCTGCGGAAGAGGACCTTCCGGTGGCGAGCGCCCCGCACATCCCATGAGAATCAAACTGGACGAAAACATTCCTCGGCGGCTGGCGCGCTTACTCGGCGAAGCCGGTCACGACGTAGACACAGTCCCTCAGGAAGATCTGACCGGACAAGCGGACGCCAAGGTGTGGAAAGCCGCGCAGGCGTCCGGCCGGTTGCTCGTCACGCAGGACCTGGATTTCTCAGACACCCGCCGCTACACGCCGGGACGCCACCACGGCATTCTGCTCATCCGCCTCAGAGAGCCGGGGCGCCAAGGGCTCCTTGAGCGAATCGAGAGCCTCTTCCGGACCGAGGACGTCAACGCCTGGAAGGGGTGCTTTGTCGTCGTCACCGATCGCAAGACCCGCGTCGTGCGCCCGTAGAGGCCCGGGCCTCCGCGACGTCGCGCCCCATGCCGACGACCTGTGCCCCCTGGCCGGGAAACAGCAGTGCGGTTTTGCCCACTGGCGCCTCGCTCGAAGATTGGCGGTTAGTGCTTGACGACGGCGGCGGCCCAGGTCAGGCCCCCGCCGAAGGCAACCAGCAAAACATCAACCGGCCACCGGGCGTGCGTGGGCGATTTCGTGGCGACCGATCGGGCGGACTTGCGAACCCTCAAGCGTCACCACCGCCACCGTCTCGCCATCGAGGGTGGCAAACTCCACCTCGTACCCCCGCCCGCCCTCGTGCACCAGGACGACCGTACCCACATCGCCCGCGCGCAGGCCGTGCTCGTCCAGGTCCTCCGCCAATACCACCAAGTCATGCTCTTTATGGACCAAGCCCGGCACCTTCATGCGCTCTGCCCCCATCCGAAACCGCTTGCCGCCGGCGACACCCTCCGCAGGCGCCTTCGTCACTCCGTCACTACGTTACTCCGTCACTGCCGTCAATGCTTAATGACGGCGGCGGCCCAGGTCAGGCCCCCGCCGAAGGCGACCAGAATGGCCACGTCGCCCGGCCCCAGGATGCCCTGCTTCCGGGCCTCGTGATAGGCCATCGCGCAACTCGCCCCGCCCGTGTTCCCGTACTTCTCGATGTTGAGGAACACCTTCTCGGGCGGGAAGCCCATGCGGCTCGTGGCGGCGTCAATGATGCGGATGTTGACCTGGTGCGGCACGACGAGCCGAACCTGGTCCACCGTCAGGCCGCACGCCTTCATGCATTCCTCGATGAGTTCCTGCATTTTGACGACGGCGAACTTGAAGACCTCTCGCCCCCGAATCTGCATGTAGTGGCCGCGCTCCTCGATGGTCTGGTGCGACGGAGGCCTTCGCGACCCGCCGGCCGGCAGGAGCATCATCTCGCCGCCCGAGCCGTCGGCGTAGAGCGTCGTGTAGAGGATGCCGACGCCGGGTTCGTCGGACGCCTGGACCACGGCCGCGCCCGCCCCGTCGCCGAAGAGGACGCAGGACGAGCGGTCCGTGTAGTCGGTGATCTTCGAGAGCGTCTCGGCGGCGATGACGAGCACGGTCTTCGCCTGGCCCGAGAGGATGTTCGCCCGCGCCTGGGCCAGGGCGTAGAGATGGCCGCAGCAGGCGGCCACGAGGTCGTACGCCGCCGTATCCCCGCACCCGAGGCGGTTCTGAATCCAGCAGGCGGTCGCCGGAAGGACGTTGTCGGCCGTAATCGTCGCGCAAATGACCAGGTCCACGTCCTCGGGCGCCAGGCCGGCGTCCTCGAGGGCCGCGCGGGACGCCTCGACCGCCAGGTCGCCGGTGGCCTGGTCGTTCTCGGCGATGCGGCGTTCCTTCATACCCGTGCGCTGGACGATCCACTCGTCGTTCGTCTCGACGAGGCGCGCGAAGTCCTCGTTCGTCATGACGCGCTCGGGCACGCTCATGCCCGTGCCGACGATCTTCGCGCTGCGGACCGCCTTCACTCGCGGGCTTCCTTCATCTTGGCTACGGTTTCGACGATTTCGCGGTTGACTTGAGTGCGCGCATACGTGGCAGCCGCGCGGAACGCGTTGGCGACGGCCCGCGCCTTCGAATTGCCGTGACAGATGATCACAATCCCGTCCACCCCCAGGAGCGGCGCCCCGCCATACTCTGCCGAGTCGTGCCGCCGCTGCAGGTCCGCCAGCGCGGGTGCCAGTTTCACCGTCACCGCCGGCTCCATCTCCTTGAGTTCCTCGCGGATGGTCTGGAAGAGGTTCTCGGCCATCGCCTCGACGCACTTCAGGACAATGTTCCCCACGAACCCGTCGCAGACGACGACGTCGAACCGGCCGTTGAAAAGGTCCCGCCCTTCCGCGTTGCCGCGGAAATTCAACTCCGACGCCTCCAGGAGGTCGCTCGCCTCGCGCGCCAGGTCGTTGCCCTTCTGGCTCTCCTCGCCGATCGAAAGAATCCCAACGCGCGGGTCCTCGGTCCCGAACATCTTGCGCGAGTACAGGCTGGCCATCAGACCGTACTGAAAGAGGTGCGTCGGCCGGCAATCCACGTTCGCCCCGACGTCGATCAGCACCACCGGGCCGTGGTACGTCGGCAGGATGATGCTGATGCCCGGCCGGCGGATGCCCGGCAGCCGGCGGGCCACCATGTGCGCCGCCGCCACGAACGCCCCCGTGTTCCCCGCGCTGATGACGGCGTCCACCTCGCGCCGGGCCATCAGTTCCATCGCTCGCCGCATCGACGAATCCGGCTTCTTTCGGACGGCCTCGACGGGGGCCTCGGCCATGCCGACCGCCTGCGAGGCATGGACGATCGATAGGCGGTCCAGGCCTGCGCCCGATGCCTGGAGTTCCGCCCGGATCGCCCCCTCGTCCCCCACCAGGACGATCTCGTCTTGGGCGAGGGCGTCCCTGGCGGCCACGGCCCCGCGGACGATCTCGGCCGGGGCAAAGTCGCCGCCCATCGCATCGATCGCCAGCCGCAAACCCTACTCCTCCTCTTCGATCTCGACGACCTGGCGGTCGCGATACCACCCGCAGTTCCCGCACACCGTGTGCGATAACGTCGCGTGGCCACAGTGCTTACATACGACCGTCTGCACCGGCACCAGGGCATGGTGCGACCGGCGTTTCCCCTTCCGCGCCTTCGAGGTCCGTCTTTTCGGAACCGGCATGCGTTTCTCCTCAGGTTACGGGTCAAAAAACCCTGTCGCGGCCCCTCCGACGGCACCAAAGGCCGAGAATCCTACAGACCGCCGGCCTCCCGGTCAACCCCAAACCGCCCGATCACCCCCCTCAGCCGCCGAGTTGCTTGCGAACCAGGTCCGGAACGCCCGCCAGGGCCGCCGGGAGCCGGTCCGGCTCCTTGCCGCCCGCCTGGCCCAGGTCCGGCCGGCCCCCGCCCCCGCCGCCCACCGCCTTGGCCACCTCGCGCACCAGGTTCCCCGCGTGCAGACCCTTGGCGACCAAGTCCTTCGTGGCCGCGGCCACGAGGTTCACCTTGCCGCCCTCGCAACTTCCGAGGACCACGAGAATCGAGCCCTGCTTCTGGCGGATGGCGTCGCACGCCTCGCGCAGGGCGTTCGCGTCCGCCCCCTCGACCTGGGCCGCCAGGACCGGCACGCCCTCGACCGGCTGGACCTTGGCGAGCAACTCGTCCAGCCCGCCCCGCTGCGACAGGCTCCGGGCCTTCGCCAGGTCCCCTCTCAGGTCGCGGATTTGCTTCTGGAGGTTCTCGATCCGTGCGACAATCGTCTCCGGCGTCGCCTTGAGGGCCCGGCAGACCTCCGCCAGCCGGTCCTCCTCGGTGTGGAGAAACTCGAGCGCGGCCGTGCCTGTCAGGGCCGTTATTCGCCGAACCCCTGCCGCCACCGACTCCTCGGCGGTGATCTTAAAGAGGCCGATCTCGCCGGCCGTCTCCAGGTGCGTCCCGCCGCAAAGTTCCATCGAAAAGTCGCCCACCGACACGACGCGGACCTCGTCGCCGTACTTCTCCCCGAAAAGGGCCATCGCGCCCTTCTGCCGGGCTTCTTCGATCGGCATGGTGCGGACCTCGACCGCCTCGCCCGCCAGGATCCGCTCGTTCACCAGCCGCTCCACCTCCCGCCGCTCCTCCACCGCCAGCGCCGTCGGATGCGTGAAATCGAACCGCAGCCGCTCCGCCGACACCTCCGACCCCGCCTGATGCACGTGCTCCCCCAGCACCGTCCGCAGCGCCCATTGCAGGAGATGCGTCGCCGTATGGTTCCGCGCCGTCGCGAGGCGCCGGCCGGCGTCCACCGCCGCCCGGACCGCCCCGCGCCGCTGGATTCGCCCCTTCTCGACCTTCACCAGGTGGACGAAAAAGGAGTGGTCGAGGATCGTGTCGGCGACGCTCGCCTCGCCCGCCTCCGTCTCGATCCGCCCCGCGTCGCCGACCTGGCCGCCCGCGCGGGCGTAGAACGGCGTCCGGTCGAGGAGCACTTGGGCCTCCCGCCCCGCCTCGGCCGACTCCGCCCACTCGTCGTCCACGAAGATCGCGAGCACCCGCGCCTCGCTGGCCGTGGACTCGTATCCGACGAAATCCGTCTCGAGGTTTTCCCGGCGGAGGCGCTCCAGCGCCTTTTCCGACAGGAACTCGCGCTTGAAGACGATGGCCTCGTCGCCCATTTTCGACCCGGCCCGCGACTGCGCCCGGCGGGCCTCCAGCGCCCGCTCGAACCCCTCGCGGTCGAACGTGACGCCCTCGTCCTCCCACCGCTCCTCCATGAACTCCAGGGGGATGCCGAACGTGTCGTAGAACTCGAACACCCTTTCGGTGGGCATGCGTTTCGCGTCGGAGGCAACCGCCTCGGCCGTCGCCTCCTCGAACTCGCGGACGCCCGGCGAATCCTCCAGCGCCGCCGCAAACCGCTCCTCCTCGCCCCGAAGAATG
>JAPLMM010000282.1 GCA_026387035.1 Planctomycetota bacterium | reverse complement strand
GGACGTCCTGGAGGGCGTCGCCAACTTCAACGTCGCCGTCCGCGAGTGGCAGGACCAGGTCGTCTTTCTCCACAAGATCGTCCCGGGCGGGACGGACAAGTCGTACGGCGTGCACGTGGCGCGTCTGGCCGGCGTGCCGCGAGAGGTCGTCGAGCGCGCGAAGCAGATCCTCGGGGACCTCGAGGCGGCCCACGTGGACGCCGAGGGCCGGCCTCGCATCGCCGCCGCACCCGCGCCAGCCCAGCCGAGGCCGGCGCAACGGACCCTCTTTGAGGGCGCCGAGTCCGCCGTCGCCGAGGAACTGCGCCGCCTCGACGCCGCCTCGACCTGGAGCGCCTGACACCTCTGGATGCCCTCAACAAACTGCGGGACCTCAAGGACCGGCTGTAACGCCCCGCCCGCCGCCGGCGGCGCCCCCGGTGTATTCACCGGGGGCTAAATAAGGCGCGCCGTGTGGCACGGCCGGTCTTGTCCGGCCGTGCGTCGGCGCAGCCGCGGCTTTTTGTTGACACAGGGCCGGGAGTCCGCAAAATGGTTGGTGCTGCCGGTCCCGGCGCGCCGGGAGCCGCGGGGCATCTCAAGGAAAGGTCTGCAAAATGTCAACCGACGCGCTGTACGCGACCAAAAGGGTGAACGGCATCCTGGTCGTCATCTTCCGCCAGAGCCAGATGCTCAACGCCGTCATCATCGAGCAGGTGAGTGCGGGCCTGAAAGAACTCATCGACGCGGCCGACGAGGAAAAGTTCGTCGTCGACTTCTCGCAGGTCAACTACCTCTCCTCGAGCGCGCTGGGGATGCTCATCAGCCTCCAGCGCCGCGTGATGCAGAAGAAAGGGCAGATCAAACTCTCCGGCATCAAGCCGGAGATCATGGAAGTCTTCCGCATCACAAAACTCGACACGGTGTTCGACATTTACAAGGACGCGGCCGCGGCCGTCGAGGCCTTCCGCAGCAACCAGTAGCGCTCCTAAACTGTGTTCTTCAACGCAGAGAGCGCCGAGAACGCAGAGAACGGCTGTCAAAGGGATCAAAAGGGTGTGGCACGGCCGGTCTTGCCCGGCCGTGCCTCGGCGCACGGCGGGGCAAGGCCCGCCGTGCCACACACGCCGTGCCCCGGCGCGCCGGGACAAGTTGTTGTGAAACAAGAGGTTGTCTCTGCGCTCTCTGCGATCTCTGCGTTGAGATAGCGTTGTAGAACGAGGAGGCGTCTCTTGAACGCCGGCCGCCCGTCGCTCGTCTCGTCACGCCGCGAACGCGGCGCCGTCGAGGTCCTGACCGTCCACGCCGACGACGTGACCGAGGCCGACCTGATCGGCCGCCTCGGCGTCGACCTGCGCCGCGCCATCGAGGCCGGCGCCGCCGACGCCTTCGTCCTGGACCTGTCGGGCGTCCGATTCCTCACGAGCGCCGCCCTCGGAATGCTCATCAACATTCACGCGCACCTGGCGGATCGCGGCTGCCGGCTGGCGCTCGCCGGAGCGGCGGGCAACGTCGCAAGGGTCCTGAAGCACGCACGGCTGGAGGAACTCCTCCCCGTGTGCCCGACGGTTGGGGAGGCGATCGATATCCTCAAGCCTTGCTGACGCCGGCGGTCCGGCCTTCGAGAACCCATGTCCGAAACCTGGACGATCCGCGGCGCAGCGCTCCTCGATGCCGACCTCGGCCTTCGGCGGGCCGACCTCCGCCTCTCGGGCGGGCGCATCGCCGAAATCGCGCCCGTCCTCGAACCGGCTCCGCGCGACCTCGACGCGACGGGCCTCACGGTCGCCCCGGGATTCATCGACATCCACTGCCACAGCGAGTTTGCCGCCTTCGTGTACCCTCTGGCCGAAAGCAAGGTCCTCGCGGGCGTGACGACCGACGTCTCGGGCAACTGCGGGGCGAGCCCGTTTCCGCTCGTCGGAGAGTTTCTCCACCGCCGCGAGGCCGAGTGGCGGGCGCACGGCCTGGCGATCGACTGGCACTCCGCCGCCGGCTACTACGCCCGCGCCGCTTCGGCCCCCTCCAGCGTCAACCGCGCGCTTCTCGCCGGCCACGGGGCCCTGCGGGCCGCGGTGGTCGGCTACGCCGGCCGGCCGGCGACGGCCGACGAACGCCGACGTATGCGGCGACTCCTCGACGAAGCGCTCCAGGCCGGGGCGTTCGGCCTCTCGTCCGGCCTCATCTATCCGCCCGGCTGCTACGCCGACACCGAGGAACTCATCGCACTGGCCCGGCCCGTGGCCGAGGCGGGCGGCTACTACGCCAGCCACATTCGCAGCGAAGGCGACCGCCTGCTCGAGGCGATCGACGAATTTCTCGAGGTCGTCCGCTCCAGCGGCGTCCGAGGCCAGGTGAGCCACCTCAAGGCCTCCGGACCGAGGAACTGGCCCAAGGCCGGCCAGGCCATCGACCGCCTTCGCCGCGCACGCGACGAAGGCCTCGACGTTTCGGCCGACCGCTATCCTTACCTGGCGAGCATGACGGACCTGGACTCGCTTCTGCTTCCGAAGTGGGCCGTCGAGGGCGGCCGCGAAGAGGAACTTGCGCGCCTCGCCGACCCCGCGACGCGCCGCCGAATCGTCGAGGAGATCCGCAAGACCCATCCCGAGCCCGACTACTTCGACCGGATCACCATCGCGGCCGTCCATCCCGAGCGGCCCCAGGACGCCGTCGGCAAAACCTTGCGCGAACTCGCCGACCGCGCCGGAGGAGATTCGCTCCAGGCCGCCTTCGACCTCCTCCGAGACCACCAGACCCAGGTCAACGCGACCTACCTCTCGATGAGCGAGGAGAACCTGCGGGCGATCCTCGCCGAACCGTACGTGGCCATCGGGTCGGATTCGAGCCTGCGGCACCTGCCGCCCGCCTTCGCCGAGGCTACGGCGGGCAGGCCCGACGCCGCCGCCGAACGCGCGGGCCTGCCGCACCCGCGGGCCTATGGCACGGCGGCGCGGTTCCTCGGCACATACGTCCGCGACCTGGGGTTGATGGATTGGCGCGAGGGGATTCGCCGGCTCACGCGCCTGCCGGCCGACATCGTCGGCCTCAAAGACCGCGGGCGCCTGATCGAGGGCGCCTGGGCCGACATCGTCGTCTTCGACCGCGACCGCATCGCCGACCGTGCAACGTACAAGCATCCGTGGGCCGCCCCGGACGGCATCCGCCACGTCTTCGTCAACGGCGAGCAGGTCGTCGCCGACGGCCGGCACACCGGCGCGACGCCCGGACGGGTCCTCAAGCGGGAGGGCACGTGAAGCCGCGCATCGCCGTCACGGCCGACGTCGGCAAGAAATCGGAGGCGTACGCGCGGGCCGTCCAGGCCGCCGGCGGAGAACCGCTCGTCCTTCAGCCTCCGGAGTCGGGGCCGCCGCCGGCAAATCGCCTGGCGGACGCCGACGGGCTGCTTCTCGCGGGCGGGCGGGACCTCGACCCCGCCCTCTGGGACGAACCGAAACATCCGAAGACCCGCCTCATGGACCCGCGTCGGCAGGAGGCGGACCTCGCGCTCCTGGAGGAAGCGGATGCGCGCGGCCTGCCGGTCCTCGCCGTCTGCCTCGGCATCCAGGAGTTGGCAGTCCACCGCGGTGGCACACTCATTCAGCACGTCCCCGACGAGCCGAACGCGGACAGGCACGACGGGACAACGCAGCGCCCCGTCACGCACGTCGTGACGATTGAAGCGGACTCGCTGCTCGCGCGAATCGTCGGCCCCGAGCCCGCCTCGACGGCCGGCGAGGCCGGCGGGCCGCTCGAAACCAACAGCCGCCACCACCAGGCCGTCCGCGAGCCGGGCCGCGGAATGCGCATCGTCGCGCGGAGCGAGGACGGCCTCATCGAAGCCATCGAGAGCGAAGACCGGGGCCGCTTCGTCCTGGGCGTCCAGTGGCACGCCGAAGACCTGGTCCACGAGCCGCGCCATCTTGCTCTCTTCAAGGCCCTTTGCGAGCGCGCAGAGGATTTTGCCGCGAGGCGGCGCAGCGGGCGCGGGTAGAGGAGAAAACCGATCCGGCCGAAAGAGCAATCCCCACGTCGCTATGAGCCGCTCGTTCCTGCGGCGGTGGCGTTCCTCGCCGGCATCCTGGCGGCGGATTATCTCGGCGGCGGGATGTTCCTGTGGTGCGCGGTTGCCTTAGGGGAGGCGATCGTGTGGGCGGCGCTCCTCGCTTTTCGCGCTCGCGCAAACGTTCTCCTTGTTCCTCTTCTGGTTCTCGTGGCCGCGGCGGGCGCGGCGCGATCCCGCTCGACCGTCGAGCCGGCGCCTGACGACGTAGGCCGCCTCGTCGCCGACGGCCCGCGCGTCGTGATGGTCGAGGGCACGGTCGTCGGTTCGCCGCGGCGTCTTCCGCCGCCGCCGGACGTCTTTCTGCCGTACGCCCCGTACTACGAGCGCATGACCCTGGTGATCGATTGCCGGCAGGCCGAAGTGGATGGGCGCCGGGTGCCGGCCCGCGGACAGGTGCGGGTGACCGCTCAAGGGGTGTGCGATGAGGATCAGCCCGGCTTTCCGCGCCTGGGCGACGGTGTCGAGGTGGTCGGATTCCTCGCGCCGTTTCGCGAGCCGACAAACCCCGGTGCCTTTGACTTCGGCCGATACATGCGCCGCCAGGGCATTCGGGCCCTGGTCACCACGAAGCAGGCGGA
The DNA here is from genome assembly GCA_026387035.1 of Planctomycetota bacterium. Classification (NCBI taxonomy): domain Bacteria; kingdom Pseudomonadati; phylum Planctomycetota; species Planctomycetota bacterium. The sequence continues at coordinate 24,255 of JAPLMM010000282.1, read as the reverse complement.
AGCGATCCGCGTCGTCCAGCCCGCGGCCGACCGGGTGCGATGGGTCCTCGGTGCGATCCGCGACTCGGCCGTCAAGCGCCTGGACCGCCTGCCGAGCGCGGAGGGGCGCGCCGTCGTCTCGGCCATCATGCTCGGCCGCAAGGACCTCCTCGACGATTACGAGCCCGGTGCGGAAGGCGTGGTGGAAGAGGATTTCATTGCGAGCGGGGCGGCCCATTTCCTCGCCGTCTCGGGCCTCCACGTCGGCATGGTAGGCTGGGTGGTGCTCCTGCTCTTGCGTGCGGCGGGGGCAGGTCGGCGCCTGACGGCCCTGCTTGTCGCCGTCGTGGTTCTCCAGTATGCCCTGATGACGGAACTTCAGCCCTCGGTCGTGCGGGCGGCCGTGTTCATCTGGATTCTTTGCCTCGGCTGGGCCGTGGGCCGGCGGCGATTGTTCTTCAACGCCCTCGCCGCCGCCACGCTCATTGTCCTGGCTCTGCGCCCGGGTGACCTATTCACGGCCAGTTTTCAACTCTCGTTCGGCATCATGCTGGGCCTGATGTTCCTCTGCAGGCGGATTGAAGTGGTGGTGCTGCGCCGCGACAAGGACGCGGAAGCGCTGAGCGAGCCGGCGGGTCTCGAGGCGCGCTTCTGGCGGCGCGCCCTTCGTCCGACGACGTCGCTCTCAATCTCCGCGGCCGCGATCGGCGTTCCGCTCGTGGCCCTTCTCTTCCACATGGTGGCATGGCTGTCCCCGGTTACGACCATCATCCTTACCCCCCTGGTGACTTTGCTCCTCGCGAACGGGCTCATTCTGGTGGCGTTCGGCTGGACGCCGTTGTGGGTCGCCGATACTCTGGCCTTCGTGCCGGACGCCTTGGCCCGCCTTATCGGCGCCGTCGTCCATTTCCGGCGGCGGTTGGCGATGGCGGCGCTCGCGGCCGCGGCCGTCTTCTTGTGGACCACCGGACGCCGCGCGCCCGACCACGTCCGCGCAACGTTTCTCGCCGTCGGCGGCGGCAACGCGAATCTCATCGAGTTGCCGAACGGGCGGAACTTCCTCTACGACGCCGGTTCGTCGCTCTCCTACACGCGGGCGGGCGAGGGGACGACGGCCCCGGCGCTCTGGTCGCGCCGCATCGGGCGGATCGACGCCGTCTTCATCAGCCATCCCCACTTCGACCACTACAAGGACATCCTGCCCCTGGTGGACCGGTTCGGCATCCGGCGCGTGTTCGTCCCCCCGACGTTCGTGCGCAAGCGCATGGAGGCGGACGATGACGTTCTGGAACGCCTCGCCGATCGCGGCGTGCGCGTCGAGTTTCTCGGGGCGGGCGATCGCCTCGCGGGGACGGGGGAGACGACCGTGCGCGCCCTCTGGCCCCGCGGCCCGGCGTCGCAGACCCGCAAGACCAACGACGGGTCCCTGGTCCTCGAGATTGAGGAGCGCGGTCGGCTCCGCAGGATGCTGCGCAGGCTCCTCCTGACGGGCGACATCGAGGAGCCGGCCATCGCGGCGCTCCTCGCCGCCGAGCCGAACCTCAAGGCCGACGTGATGCTCTGGCCGCACCACGGCAGCGACCCCGATGCCGTCGGGCGCCTCGCCCAGGCGGCCGGCGCGAAAGTGCTGGTCGTTTCATGCGGGGCCGTGCGCGCTAAGGAGGAGGATCCACCGTGGGTCGCGGAGCAGGACGTCCGGTGCCGATGGACCGGCAGGGACGGCGCCGTCACGGTGACGCTCGAAGCAAACGGGCCGGCGGTGGAAACCTTCGCCGGCGGTCGGTGACTAAGGTGGTTTCAACGCAGAGGTGGTTTCAACGCAGAGAGCGCAGAGACCGCAGAGAACGGCAAAGATAGGGGAACGGCAAACAGTTTATTGTGATCCGACGGCGGAAACTGTTTTTGCCGTTGTTACTCAATCCTTCCTCTGCGTGCTCTGCGCTCTCTGCGTTGAAATTACACTTGCGATGTGCGGTGCGGCGCTAATCGGTCAGGACGAGGTTGTCGGCGTGGACGACCTCGTCGTAGGGTCGGTCGCCGAGGACCTTGGCGAACTGGCTGGACTTGAGGCCCTTGATCTTCGCCAGGTCGGCCGACGAGTAGTTCGTGAGTCCCTGGGCGATTTCCCCGCCGCCGGTTGACACGAGGGCGACGACGTCGCCCGCCTCGAACTTGCCCTCGACGGCCGTGATGCCGGACGCCAGGAGGCTTTTACGGTCGCGGACGGCCTTGGCGGCGCCGGCATCGACGACGATTTTGCCGCGCGCCCGGCGTGCCAGGCCGATCCACCGCTGCTTGGCGCGCATCTTGGCCTTGGTGGGGACGAAGAGCGTGCCGACGGATTTTCCGGCGAGGAGGTCGGCGAGGACGCCGGGCCGGCGGCCGTCGGCGATTGCGGCCATCTCCCCCGCCGCGAGGACCGTCGCGACGGCTTCGAGTTTCGAGCGCATCCCCCCCACGCCGAGCGCCGAGCGATCCTTCTCGACCACCGCGCCCTGGACCTCGGCGAGGTCCTCGACCACGTCGAAGCGGTCCCGGCGCGACGCGTCGCGATAGACGCCGTCCACCGTCGTCAGGAGCACCAGCAGGTCGGCCCGCAGGAGGTTCGCGACCATGGCGGCGAGGACGTCGTTGTCGCCGAAGCGGATCTCGTCCACGCTGACCGTGTCGTTCTCGTTGATGATGGGGACGGCCCCGTAGGCCTGGAGGGCGCCGATGCAGTTGCGGACGTTCAGATAGCGGCTTCGGTCCTCGATGTCGCCGCGCGTGAGCAGCACCTGGGCGGCGTGGCGTCCGTGGCGCTGGAGGGCCTGGTCGAACGCCCGCATGAGCGTCGTCTGGCCCACGGCCGCGCACGCCTGAAGTTGAGGCAGGGCGGCGGGGCGATTCTCCAGGCCGAGGTCGCCCAGCCCCGCGCCGATGGCGCCGCTGGAGACGACGGCAACCCGCAGGCCGCGGGCCTTGAGGTCGTGGACCTCGTCGGCGATGCGTTCGACGAGGGCGCGGTCCAGCCGCCCCCGCGCGTCCGCCAGGACGTTCGTTCCGAGTTTGACGACGAGGCTCCGGACGCCGCTCATCGCCTCTTGGCGCGCCTGTTCGCTCATTGCGGTTCCTTGGCCGCCAGCGTCTCGCGGACCAGGTCCACGTTCCTTCGGGTCGCGCCCTGGAGGCGGCGGATGACGCTCCGCGCGGCCGCGCCCATTTCACGGCGGCGGTCGGCGTGAGTCAAGAGTTCCTCGAGGGCCTGGGCGAGCGTCGGCAGGTCGGCGGCCTGGCGGGCGGCGCCGGCGGAGATCATCTCGCGGGCCTCGACGGCGAAGTTGAACATGTAAGGTCCCCACAGGAGGGGCTTGGCGAGCGACCCGGGTTCCATCGGGTTCGACCCGCCGAGGGGCGCAAACGACCGTCCGACGATCACCACGTCCGCCAGGGCGTACCATTTCATAAGATCGCCCATCGTGTCGCCGAGGATAACAGGCGCGGGGGGTGTGGATCCCGTCGTTTCGCCGGTGGACTGCCGGAGGACGCTGAACCCGGCGATGAGAATGGCTGCGGCGGCGGCGTCGAAGTTCTCCGGCCGGCGCGGGACGATGACGAGGCGCGCCGCCGGCCGGCGCTCGCGGACCGCGCGAAACGCCTCCAGGAGGATCGCCTCCTCGCCCGGGGCCGTGCTCCCCGCCACCAGGACGGGGGCGCCCGGCGCGATGCCGCTCGAATGCCGAAGGTCTTCCGCGCCCGGAACCGCGTCGGCGAAGGCGACGGCGTCGTGTTTCATCTGGCCCGTGACGCGCACGCGCTCCGGGTCGGCGCCGAGGCCGACCAGGCGCTCCGTGTAAACGGGCGCCTGGGTGGCGATCGCGGTGCAACTGGAGACGACGGCCCGCATGAGTCCGCGGATCCGGAGATACCGCCGGTGCGACCGCTCGGTCATCCGCAGGTTGACGACGAAAACCGGCAGGCCGCGTCGGCGGGCGAGGAGAAAGAAGTTCGGCCACCACTCGGATTCGACCTGGACGACGGCCGTGGGGCGGATCCGCCCGAGCGCGAGCCAGACGCACGGCGCGAGGTCCAGGGGGAAGTGAAAGATGCGCCGGCCGGGGAAGAGCCGCTCGGCCCGTTCGCGGCCGGTGCGCGTCGTCGTGGAGAGGACGATGTCGGCGTCGGGGAACGCCTCGGCCAGGGCGGGGACGAACGTGCGTGCGGCCTCGACCTCGCCGACGCTGATGGCGTGGACCCAGAATCGCTCGGCGGCGGGGGGGAGGCGCGTGACGAAGCCCCAGCGTTCCCAGCACCGCCTGCGATACTTCGGTTTGAGGGCGAGGAGTACCAGATAGACGGGCCAGCCGATGAGCGCCGCGAGGGCATAAACGGCGTTGACGAGGATGAGCCAACCGGTGGCGCTCTTGCTCGCTTTCATCATCGGCCCATCTTAGCGCGGCCGGGCGGCGCGTGCCAGCGGATTCTCGGGCGCGTGGCCCTTGGGGTGGCACTGGCGGCTTGCCCGCCAGTGCGTCTTCGGGCCCCGTGCGCACGGCCGGACAAGACCGGCCGTGCCACACCCGGCACGTATCGCGGCCTCGGCAAATGCCAGAAAATCTTGGCACACCCCGGACGGCGCGCAGGGCCGTTTTGCCTTGCATGGGGGTCTGGGGGCTGATAGATTGGCCGCCGAGGCGCGTGTCTGATGGAGCCACCGTGCGTGCAGTCGAGAACGGTTGACGGCCAATGCCCGAGATCCTTGGCGAGTGGGTGACATCGTGGCCGTTCGGCGCATTTCTTTTTTTGCTGGGCCTGTGCGTCGGCAGTTTCCTGAACGTGTGCATCCACCGGCTGCCGACGGGCCAGAGCATCGTGCGGCCGGCGTCGCACTGCACGTCGTGCCAGGGGCCGATCGCGTGGTACGACAACATTCCGGTCGCCAGTTATTTTGTGCTGGGGGGCCGGTGCCGGCGGTGCGGGGAGCCGTTCAGCGCCCGGTACATGGTCGTCGAACTGGCGACAGGCCTCATTTTCGCGGGGTACTGGGCGGCGTATTTCAAGACGGGTCTTCGTCCGGAGGCGGCGCACGGCGGCGTGTATGCCGTGCACATGGTGCTGGCGGCGGCGCTGGTGGTGTCGGGCGTGATCGACCTGGAGCGCAAGGAGATTTACACCTCGGTGACGAACTTCGCGCTGGCGGTGGCGGTGGCGGGGAGTTTCCTCTGGCCCGAGGTCCAGAAGGCCGGGGCTTACGATCACGCGCTCGCGCCGTGGGTCGGCTGGGACCGGGCGGACGCGGTGCTTCGGGCGTTGGTGGGTGCGGCGGTGGGGTCGGGACTGATCCTGTTGGTGCGGGCGGGCGGGACGGTGGCCTTCGGACGCGAGGCCATGGGCATCGGCGACGCGTACCTCATGGCGGCGGTCGGTGCGGCGCTCGGCTGGGAAGCGACGGTGCTCGTGTTTTTTCTGGCGCCGTTCGCGGCGCTGGCGTACGTATTCGCGGCGGCAGTGGGGCGCGCGGCGTGCGGCCAGGCGGAGGGGAAGAAGTCGGCCCCGGCCGCCGGTCGCCATGGCGACTCGCCCGTGGCGAGCCGAAAGACGCCCATCGCCCCGGTGGTCGGAATGGTCCTGGGATTCGCGACGCTGCTGACGGCGGCGGCGGCGACGTATGGGCATTGGGCGATTCCCGTGATGCCGATCCTCGCCGTGTCGCTCCTGCTGTTTCTGGCGAGTTACTGGCTGTGGCGCCGGCAGGGGCCCGCAGAGGCCGAGGCGGAGGCCGACGAGGCGCCTCCGCAGGATGCTGCGCAGGCCGCGAGGCCGACGGTGGCGTGGCTTCCGGTGGCGGGGACGGCGGTGGCGCTGGCGGGCCTGGCGGCGGTCGGCGTGGCGACGGGGGCGGGATGGATGGCCGGCGCGCGGGTGCTGCTGGCGGCGTCGCTCGCGCTGGCGGGCCTCGGTTTCTGGCTGACGAGCCGGGAGGAAGGACAATCGGCGGGTGAGGGCGAAGCGGCGGGGCCGCAGGCCGAGGACCCAAGCGGCCGCGAGGTGCCCTACGGGCCGTTTCTCGGCCTGGCCGCCGGCCTGGTGATGTTTTTCGAGGGCGAGATCGTCGGGCATTTTCGGCCGGGCGTGGAGGGCGTGGCGCGGCTGGTGTGGGACGCCGTCGCGCGGTAGGAGAAGGCCATGTACAAAAGGGTGGGCCTATGGTTTATACTGGGGGGGTGCGTGCTGGTCATCGGGTACGGGGCGTACCTGGCGGTGGCGAACGGGCCGCGCGAGACGGGCCTGATGCTTTATCCCTGGCAGGAAGGGAACGTGCTGGGGATTTGGGTGCTCGCGGTGGTGCTGGGGACGGGGATGGCGCTCGTGCCGCTGGTGCGCCTGCTGGTGCGGACGATCCGCGGCCTGAGGGCTGCGCGGGGGGAGAGGACCGAAGCGAAAGCGAAACGCGACTAGGCGGATGCCGGCGCAGGTCGCGCGTAGTCGGTGCGTGAAGTGGCCCGGAGGCTGAAGAAAGGGAAAGGAGACTGTCATGCGAGGCGCAAGGGGCAGAGAGATGGGTCGGGGTGTGCGGAGGTGGAGGCCGGCGAGGGCGATGGTCGCCGTCGTCGCGCTCGGGGCGCTGGCGGCGATGGGCGCCGGGTGCCGCGAGCAGCAACTCGAGGAATCGAACGTGGCGCTTCAGCGTCAACTGGAGGAGTCGCTGGTGCAGAACGCGCAACTCCAGGCGCAACTGGACCAGATGCGGTCGGCGCCGGCCGCGCCGGCGGCGCCGACGGCGGCGGAAGTGCCGCCCACGGCGGGGGCGCCCAAACCGGACTTCGGGCCGGGCGTGGAGGTGCGGACGTCGGGCAACACGATGACGGTCACACTGCCGGACGCCATCCTCTTTGCCTCGGGAAGCGCGGACCTGAAGAGCGCCTCCAAGGCGGTGCTCGACAAGGTGGCGGGGGTCCTGAACAAGGATTACTCGTCGCACATCATCCGCGTCGAGGGCCACACCGACAACCAGCCGATCGTGCGGACGAAAAAACTCTGGGCGGACAACTGGGACCTGGCGTGCAATCGGTCGATGGCCGTCGTGCGGTACCTGGTGACGAAAGGGGTGGACCCGAAACGGATTTACGCCTCGGGCTTCGGTTACAGCCAGCCGGTGGCGTCGAACGCGACGGCCGAAGGCCGGGCCAAGAACCGCCGCGTCGAGATCGTCGTCGCGCCGCGATAGGACTACGACGCGGTGTTCTTCAACGCAGAGAGCGCAGAGGCCGCAGAGAACGGCAAAGATAGGGGAACGGCAAACAGTTTTTTGTTCTCCGACGACGGGGTCTGTTTTTGCTGTTGTTACTCGATCCTTCCTCTGCGGTCTCTGCGCTCTCTGCGTTGAGATAATGTTGTAGAACGGGGAGGTCCTGTTCGCCGGTGATCGTCATCGTGGATTACGGGATGGGGAACCTCCGGAGCGTCCAGAAGGCGCTCCAGCGCGTAGGCGGCGAAGCGTGCGTGTCGGACCGGCCGGAGGACGTCGCCCGGGCGGAGCGCCTCGTCGTGCCGGGCGTCGGGGCATTCGGCGACGCGATGCGCGCGCTGGAGGAGCGCGGCTTGGTGGAGCCGATCCGCGAGTTTGTCCGTCGCGGCCGGCCGGTGCTCGGCATCTGCCTCGGGCTCCAGATTTTTTTTGAGGAGAGCGAGGAGACAGGCGCGGCGGCGGCGCGGGGCTTGGCGCTTTTTAAGGGCCGCGTCGTCCGGTTCGGCGACGCGGTGGTGCGGCAGGGCCTGAAGGTTCCGCACATGGGCTGGAATGCGGTCGAGGTGGTGCGTCCCTCGCCGCTCTTCGAGGGGATGCCGGAGCGGGGAGTTTACTTTTATTTCGCGCACTCCTACTATGCCGACCCCGCCGACGAGACGGTGGTGGTGGGTCGGACGGAATACGGCATCCGGTTCGCGAGCGTCGTCGCGCGCGAGAACGTGGCGGCCACGCAATTTCACCCGGAGAAGAGCCAGGCCGCGGGCCTCGCGCTTCTGGAGAATTTCGTGACGCGATTTTGAGGCGTTTTGGTGAAGCGTGGAGCGCGCGGCGGCCTTCCCAGGCCGCCGCGAACGCCAGCCGCGGACGTGAAACACGGGGCGGCCGGGGACGGCCGCCACTCCGTGATGTGCGAGATACGCGATGATTATTTTGCCGGCCATTGACATTCGGGGCGGGCGCTGCGTCCGCCTCCGCCAGGGGCGGTTCGACGAGGAGACGGTCTTCGACGAGGACCCCGCGGCAGTCGCGCGGCGATTCGAGGCCGCCGGGGCCGAATGGCTCCACGTCGTGGACCTCGACGGGGCGCGGGAAGGCGAGCCGCGGAACCTGGACCGCGTCCGCGCCATCCGCGAGGCGGTCGGCCTGAAGATGGAGGTCGGCGGGGGCATCCGCACCGAGGAAACCCTGGACGCGATTCTGGACATTGGCGTGCAGCGTGCGATTATCGGAACACGCGCTGTTACCGAGCCGGAATGGGTTGCGCGCTTGGTGGACAAACATCCGGACAAGGTTGCCATCAGCCTGGATGCCCACCTGCGCCCAGATAGGCGCGCCTTTGGCAAGGACGGTAGTTCCGGCTATCTGCGTGAGTCGCCTGAGGGCATTAGTGGGCAATACACAATCCCTTTAAGTTTTGTGACTTCAGGGAGCACACTTGCAACAAAAGGCTGGCAACACGATTCGGGACGCACTCCCAAATCGGTGCTCGAATTCTTCAGGAACCTAGACTTAGGCGCGATTATCTGTACGGACATCTCGCGGGATGGTATGATGGCGGGCCTTATGGTGGCGGCTATCGCCCCCGTTATAAGGGACTACCCGGGGGTCTCCGTCATCGCCTCGGGGGGTGTGACGACGGTGGAGGAGATTCGGCGGCTCAAGGAGATTGGGGCCGCCGGCGCTATTATCGGCCGGGCGCTGTATGAAGGGAAACTGACGCTGGAAGAGGCGTTCAAGGCGGCGGCGGATTAGGCGGCGCCGACGTGCTCCGCCGCTGGCGCACAGCACTTGGGAGGAAGCAATGGCTGAGGTCCAAACCGAAATGATTCGCAACGTGGTGCTCATTGGGGCCTCGGCGGCCGGCAAAACGCAACTCGCCGAGGCCATGCTGCACAAGGCCGGCGTCACGACCCGCCTGGGCACTCCGGAGGAAGGCAACACGGTCAGCGACTTCGAGCCGGAGGAAAAAGAGCGCCAGGCGAGCGCCCTGACGAGCGTGCTGAACCTGACGTGGAAGAACCGGCACCTGAACCTGCTCGACACGCCGGGCTACCCGGACTTCGTGGGCCAGGCGCTGGCGGCGATGACGGCGGCGGACACGGCCGTGGTGGTGGTGAGCGCGGCGGCGGGGGTGACGATCCACACGCGTCGGCTCTTTCAGACGGCGGGCGAGCGGAATCTCGCGCGGATGGTCGTCGTCAACCGCGCGGACGCGGAAAACGCGGACCTCGAGCGCGTCGTCGAGCAGGTCCGCGAGATGCTCGACACGCGGTGCCGCCTGCTGACGGTTCCGGTGGGGCAGGGCTCGTCGTTCAAAGGTGTCGTGGACGCCTTCGCGAAGGCCGAGGGCGAGGCGCTCTTGGACGTGGCATCGGCCCACAGCGAGGCGGTCGAGTCGATCGTCGAGGCGGACGACGGGCTGATGGAGCGGTACCTCGGCGAGGAGACGATCGCGCCGGAGGAACTGGCGAAGGCCTTCACGGCCGCGCTCCTGGCCGGCAGTTTCATCCCGATTCTGTTTACGAGCGCGGCGAAGGAACTCGGCGTCGGGGAACTGCTGGACGTTCTGGCGGAGTACGCGCCGAATCCGCGCCAGGCGGCCAAGCGCGAAGCGACCAAGGGCGCAGGCGAGCAGGCCGCGAAGGTCGTCCTGGCGGGCGACCCCGCCGGGCCGCTCTGCGCCCAGGTGTTCAAGGTCGTGAGCGACCCGTACGTCGGAAAGATTTCGTACCTGCGCGTGTTCAGCGGGACGCTGGAGGCGGAAGGGTCGGCCCGGATCGGGGAGGAGCGGCGCGAGACGCGCGTTCCGCAGATTCTGCGGATCCAGGGCAAGGAGACGCACCCGATTCCCAGGGCGGTGGCGGGGGACATCGTCGGCATCCCGAAGATCGACGACCTGCGGATGGGGCGGACGGTGTCGTCGGGGCCGGCGCCGCTGGCGATGGCGGAGGTGACGTTTCCGGTGCCGATGTACTCGCTCGCGCTGGAGCCGAAGAGCCGAGGCGACGAACAGAAAATCTCCGAGGCCCTCGCCAAGGCGATGGAAGAGGACCCGACCCTGAAAACGACGCACGACCGCCAGACGAACGAACTGGTGGTGGCGGGCCTCGGGGACATCCACCTTCAGATGCTGCTGGCACGGCTGAAGCGGCGGTACCAGGTCGAGGTGAATACGAAGCCGCCGAAAATCCCCTACCGGGAAACGGTGAGCGGGAAGGGCGAAGGCCACTACCGCCACAAGAAGCAGACGGGCGGTGCGGGCCAGTTCGGCGAGGTTTACTTGCGGGTCGAGCCGATGGACCGCGGCTCCGGGTTCGAATTCGTGGACGACACTTTCGGCGGGTCGATCCCGAGACCGTTCCTTCCGGCCATCGAAAAGGGGGTCCGGGAGGCGATTGAGGAGGGCGTCATCGCGGGCTACCCGTTCCAGGACGTGCGGGTGGCGGTGTACGACGGGAAGCACCACCCGGTGGACTCGAAGGAAATCGCTTTCAAGATCGCCGGGCGGTACGCCTTCCGCGACGCCGTCCTGAAGTCCAGGCCGGTCATCCTGGAGCCGTTCGTGAACATGGCCATTACGGTGCCGGACTCGTACCTGGGCGACATCACCGGGGACCTGAACAGCCGCCGAGGCCGAATCCTGGGCATGGAGTCGGGGGCGGGCGGGACGCAGACGATCCGGGCCCAGGTGCCGCTGGCCGAGGTCGCCCAGTACAACACGCAACTGAGGAGCATTACGGGGGGGCAGGGGACGTACTCGATGGAGTTTTCGCACTACGAGCCGGTGCCGGCCAACGTGCAGCAGCAGATCGTGGAAGCGTCGGCGAAGGCCAAAGAGCAGGGCGATTAGGGTGATCGGAGCGCCGGTCGGCGGCCGGTCATCCCCCCAGGGGACGAGCAAAAATCGCTGGAAAATTCTTTTGCCTCCGGGCCGGGGCTGGGTTATAATTCCAGTACACATCATGGGTTAGGAGCCGTAGGCTCATGGCCACCGAGAGCCGCCACGAGGACCAGTTGCCGGCGGTCATTGACGAAATCGTCGCCACCTATGACCAGGTCTCTCGCATCAACCATCTGGATCTCCGGCCGCTTCCGTCGCGCGAGGCCGTCCGCGATATCCTCGACGGCCTCAAGGAGATCCTCTTTCCGGGCTACTTTGGGCGGCGGTACTTCACGCCGAGCAACATCCGCTATCACATCGGGGACCGGGTGTACCAGGTCTATCGGGCGCTGGCGGCCCAGGTGTACCGGAGCATCCTGCACGAGTGCCGGCGGACGGCGGGGGAGTGCGACCATTGCCAGGACCTCGCGGGGGAACTGGCGCTTCGGTTCCTGAAGCGAATCCCGGACCTTCGGCGGATGCTGGCGGGCGACGTCCAGGCGCTGTACGACGGGGACCCCGCCGCCAAGAGCCTGGACGAGATCATCTTCTCGTATCCGGGGCTGGAGGCGGTCGCGGTGTACCGCGTCGCCCACGAACTGTGGCAGATGGGCGTGCCGCTCCTGCCGCGAATCATGACCGAGATCGCGCACAGCACGACCGGCATCGACATCCACCCGGGCGCGCGGATCGGGCGGAACTTTTTTGTGGACCACGGCACAGGGGTGGTCGTCGGCGAGACGTGCGAGATCGGCGACAACGTGAAAATCTACCAGGGCGTCACGCTGGGGGCGCTGAGCATCTCGAAGGACGATCGCGGCGCCGTCATCCGCGGCCGAAAACGCCATCCGACGATCCGCGACGGGGTGACGATCTACTCCGGCGCCACGCTCCTGGGCGGCGAAACGGTCGTCGGCGAGGAAAGCACGGTGGGCGGCAACGTGTGGCTGACGCACTCGGTGCCCGCCAATAGCGTGGTGTTCGTTGAGGAGCCGGCGCTGAGGGTCGAGGATAAGCACACGCGGAAACGGAGCGAAGCGAAGAAAGTCGGCCGGGCGAGGACGCGCCGCCGCTCGAAGGGGCGGTGAGTTTTTCGCTTGCCACCCGACCGGCGGCGCTCTAGGGTATGAAACGGTCAATTCTCGCGGGACGGGAGGCGCCGTTTCGATTCGCCCGAATCCGCTGAAGGGTGGGACGGCTGTGGAACGCGGGCATCTGAAGGGAACACTATTGCGAGATGGGAGGTGCCCATGGCTACGGTGACGAAAAAGCAACTGACGGACCGCGTCGCAGACGCCACCGGGAAGGAACGGGTTCTCGTCAAGAACCTGGTGCAGCGATTCCTGAACGAGATCGTCAGCGAACTGGCCAAGGGCAATCGCCTGGAGTTCCGCGACTTCGGCGTCTTCACGGTCCGTGAACGCAAGCCGCGGATCGCCCAGAACCCCCGAACGCTCGAGCGCGTTGAGGTACCGAGCAAGCGGACAGTCAAGTTCAAGGTGGGGTGCCTGATGCGCGATCGCGTTCAGAAGCCGGCCGGCAAATCGGCCTCCACTGCGGTCGCTAGGCGAATCCAGTCGGCCCGATCCGACGCGCCGCCACGGTGAGGCCGACGGAATCGCCCGGCGTGCCGGGACGCGTGCCGGTCGGCTGAACCGTTTTCCTCGCGACCCTTTCGCCGGCTGCCCCGGCGAGCCGGTCCAAACCGCAGGAGCGGTCTCGAGGTTCCCTTGGGCGACCGGAGCCAAACGTGAAGGATCGCGAGCAAGCCATTCAGAATCTCGCCCGCCGCATCTTCGCGATTACCGTTCGGACGTGGATCGGATCGCAGCGCGAGAAGATGAAGGGGGGCTACGATCTGTCGGAGTCGGAGTTCCTCGCCCTGGCCGCCCTCGAAAGCGTGGACTGTCTGTCGGTGGGCGAACTGAGGCGCGAGGTCGGCGTCCTGCCCGCTCAGATGTCGCGCATCATCAAGGCCCTCGAGTATCGCTACGACGAGAAACTCGTCGTCTGCTCCATCAACGCGAAGGACAAGCGGAAGATCGACGTGGCGATCACGGCCAGGGGCCGCCGCGCGGTCGAAGCCTACCGCCGGGCGAAGATCCTGGCCACGGTGGACGCGCTTCGCTCGCTTTCGGACAGGGACCTGTCGGCCCTCCTGCGGATCCTGAACGAGATCCAGAAAGTCTTCGAGCGGGCCGACGCAGACGAATCGCCGCCCGACGGAGAAACCCTTCGGTGAACGTCGCCCTCGCCGGGTTGCCGGCCTCCGGCAAGACCTGTCTCTTCGACGCCCTCTCGGAGGGGGCGGCGGACTCCGGCGCGCACCCCGCCCGTCCGGATCATCCGAACCGGGCGAGCGTCGCGGTGCCGGACGAGCGGCTCCCGTGGCTGGCCGGGCTTTATGGCGCCCCCAAGCAGACGCGAGTCCACATCGAGTTCGTCGACCTGCCGGGCCTCGCGCCTGGCCGGCCGGAACTCGCGGCGCAGAACACGGCCATCATGGATCGCCTGCGGCAGGCGGATGCCCTGGTTTACGTGCTTCGCGCGTTCGCCGGCGACCGCGTGCCCCACCTCCTCGGCCGGGTGGACCCGCGCGGCGACCGGGACGTCCTCTTCAGCGAGTTTGCCCTGGCGGACCTGGACGTGACGGTCCGGCGGATTGAGAAACTCGAAAAACAGATCCAGAAGCCGACGCCCGAGCGCGACGCCCAGCAGCGGGAACTGGATGTGCTCGCGCGGTGCCGGCAGGCCCTCGAGAGCGAACGGCCGCTCCACGAGGCCATCGCAGGCGAGGCGGACCGCGCCATGCTCCGGGGCTTTGCCTTCCTGACCGAAAAGCCCGTTCTGGCGATCCTGAACGTGGCGGAAGACCGGGCGGGGGACCCCGAGGCCGTCGCCGCCGAGTACGCGGACCTCGGCCGGCCGCTGCGGGCCCTCTCGGCGTCGCTCGAGGCGGAGATCGGGGCCCTCGCGCCGCAGGAGCGGCCGGCCTTTCTCGAGGAAATGGGCCTGAAGCGGTTTCATACGCCGGAGGTCCTTCGCGGCGTCTGCGAAGCGATGGACCGGATCACGTTCTTCACGTGCGGCGAGAAGGAGGTGGCGGCCCGGAGCGTGCCCCGCGGCACGACGGCTGTCCAGGCCGCCGCCGAGGTGCACACCGACATGGCCCGCGGGTTCATCCGCGCGGAGGTGGTGGCCTATGAGGACCTTCGCCGCGCCGGCAGCCTCAAGCAGGCCCGGGCGGAGGGCCACTTCCTGGTCGAGGGCCGCGACTTCGTCGTCCGCGAGGGAGACGTCGTCCACTTCCACTTCAGCCGATAGATCGGGGGACGCGCGTGCGGGCCGTCATTCTCAGCATCGGAAGCGAACTGGTGACGGGCCTCGCGCCGGACACTCACTCGGCCGAGATCGCGCGGGCGCTCGGGTCGCTGGGCGTCGCGGTGGTCCGGCACGAGACGCTGGACGACGACGTGGCGGAGATCGCCGTCGGTTTCATCGCGGCCGCGGGCGATGCCGACCTGGTGATCGCGACCGGCGGCCTCGGCCCCACGCCGGACGACCTGACGCGCGACGGCCTGGCGCAGGCGATTGGCGCGCCGCTGGAAACCAGCGCCGAGGCGATCGCGATGCTCGAAGCCTGGTCGGCGTCGCGCGGCCGGAAACTTTCGGAATCGAACCGCCGGCAGGCCATGCTTCCGCAAGGGGCGCAGGCCCTGCCGAATCCGATGGGCACGGCGCCGGGCATCCTGGCCCGCATGGGCAAGGCGCGCATCTTCTGCCTGCCGGGTGTCCCCGTCGAGATGCGCCGGATGCTTGACGACGAGGTGCTGCCTCGCTTGAAGCAGGGCGGTGCGGGGCGCGTCGCGAAGGTCCGGACGGTGCGGACGTTCGGCATGGCGGAGTCGATGGTGGGCGAGCGGCTCGCGGACCTGATGGCGCCCGGCCGCCGGCCGCGCGTGGCCACGGCCGTGCACGCCGGCGTTATTGACGTGCACATCCACGCGAGCGGCTCCGCGAACGCGGTGGATCGCCTGCTCGAGGCGGACGCGGCCGAGATGAAACGCCGGCTCGGGGCGGTGGTCTTCGGCGAAGGGGCCGACGGGATGGAAGATACCGTCGCCACCCTCCTCGCACAGCGCGGTGCGACTCTCGCCGTCGCCGAGTCGTGCACCGGCGGCCTCATCGCCGCGAGGCTCGTCAACGTCCCCGGCATGTCGGAGCATCTTCTGGAGGGGATCGTGGCATACTCGAACGCCGCGAAGGTCCGCCTTCTCGGCGTGGGGAAGAAAATCATCGAGCGGCACGGAGCCGTGAGCGAGGCCGTGGTCCGTGCCATGGCCGAGGGCGTCCGCGCGGGGTCGGGCGCGGCCATCGGCTTGGCCGTGACGGGCATCGCTGGTCCCGGCGGCGGGTCGGCCGACAAACCGGTCGGCACAGTCTGGTTCGGCCTCGCCGACGGGGCGGGGACCGAAGCGGCCCGCGAAGTATTCGCCGGCGACCGCGAAACGATTCGCGCGCGTGCGGCGGTTTACGCGCTGAACTTGGTTCGCTTGCGCCTGAGCGGAGGCGGAGAGCCGGATTTTCTTTAGAATCGATCGCGGAGGAAGATTTCGCGGATCTCGCGGAGGGTGTAGCGGCGCTTCAAGTCCTGGATGAGTTGGATGCGGCGGACGGTGGCATGGTCGAAGAGCCTCTGGCCGCCGGACGTCCGGGCGACCTCCGCCAGCAGGCCCAGCATGCAATAGGTGCTGACGACCTGGCGCGAAACGCCCGCCATTTCGGCCGCTTCACCGATGCGGTAGAGGGCAGGAGCGCTTTTGTCCAGGGCTTGTGGCATGCGGTTTTTCCTCGCTCTGGAGACGGTATCGAGCGGCCTCCGGGGCGAACTTGAGCGAAAGCCTCGGCGGACGGCCCGAGCCTGCACAGCGTTCACAAGGCAGCGTGCCGCCGGTCGCCACGGGCGACTCGACTGGGCGAGCGGGACGGCTCGGGGGACGTAAAGAACGGCCCCCGGCTCGGGTCGAAAAAGGTTTCCGGGATTTTCTCGGTGAAATGTCGCGACCGGCTCGTAATAATAGATAGGCGAGGACGGTTCAGGCAAGGGGGCGTACCTGCGGTGGCGGGCGTTTTCCGACCGCAATGGGGACACTCCTCATGGCCAAGGCGCTAGCGGTTGCTGCAAACCGGTTTGAAGCCCAGAGCCAGGCTCAGACCCACGCGGTCGTCCGCGATTACGACGCCCAGTTGATGCTCGCGTTTCAGCGGGGCGACGAACTGGCGTTTCAGGAACTCATCGAGCGCAATCACTCGCGCGTCATCGGTCTGGCGTATCGCTTCGTCGGCAGCCGGGCCGAAGCCGAGGACCTGGCCCAGGAAGTTTTCCTGCGGATCTACCGGGCGCGGCACACGTATCGTCCGACGGCGAAGTTTTCGACGTGGATGTTCCGCATCGCCGCCAACGTGAGCCTCAACGCCTTGCGCGACCGCGCCCGTCGCCGCGACGACGTCTCCATCGAACAATTGAGCGGCGAGGACAAAGGGCCCTTTACGGTTCCCGACCCGGAGGCGCCCGCCCCGGACCATCGGGTGGGCCGGTCGGAACTCGCCCAGAAGGTCCGGGAAGCCATCAGCGAACTTCCCGAGAAAGAGCAGGTCGCCGTCGTCCTCAACAAGTATGAGGGCCTCAGTTACGCCGACATCGCCCGCACGCTGGGGTGCAGCACCATGGCCGTCAAGAGCCTCCTGGCCCGGGCCCGCGAGAATCTGAAGGAGCGGCTCCTGCTTTACGTGCGGACCGGGCGCAACCTCCAGCGGCTCGGTTCCTAGCCCCCCCTGTTTTGCCGGAACATTCCTTCCCGCCCTGTGTTCAAGCCATTGAAGGAGTCTGGGTATGTCTTCGGGGGTCTGCAACTGGGTGAAGGGCGTCCTGCCCGCCTATCTGGACGGCGAACTGAAACCGTCCACCATGGCGGCGGTGCGCCGCCACCTGGCGCAGTGCGAATCCTGTGCCGCCAGGGCCGAACTCCTCGAGGGCGCCTGGGACCTGCTGGACGAGGCGGGCCCCCCGCCCGCGGCCACGGGGTTCACGTCCCGGATGATGGCCCGGATCGTCGAGGAGAAGGAACTGGAGCGCCTGGAGGCGCGTCTGCGGCCGCATCGGCTGCGCCGGCAGGTGCTGGCGGCCGTGACGGGCCTGGCGGCCGGCCTCCTCGTCTGGTTTGTCGCCATGCAGTGGGTCAGCCTGCCCGCCGAACCCGCCAGTCCCATCGAACGCGAGATCAGCCGCCATCTGACGTTCCTGGAAGATACGGAATTTCTGGATGAAGTGGGGCTCGTCGAGGCCATGGAACGGCTGGCGTCGGCCCCCCGCCCGCAGGAAGGGACCTAGGCTGTGGACGCGCGCCGCGAACAACTCGTGCGGATGCTTCATCGCCGCCGGCGCATGCGCCTCCTGGCCGTCTGCGTCGGGACGGCCATCCTGTGCGGCGTCGTGGCCGCGATTCTGGCCCCGAAGGTCCTCGTCGGAGATGTGCGTCTGGGCGGCGGCGAGCCGACCAAACTCAAGCAGACCAAGCGGGGCGCGAAAACCCTTCGGCCCGGCGCGATCCTCGACCTCGACGACCGCCTGGACCTGGATCCCCGCGAAACGCGCAACAACGGCATGCGGTGGAACGCCCTCGCCGACGCCCAACGCCGGGAGTTCTTCGAACGATACTGGCGCCTGACGGCCCTCGACCCGGAGGAACAGGACAGGCTCATCGAGCGGTACAAGGAATTCCGGCGTCTGCCCGCCGAACGCCAGGCGCTGCTGCTCCGGCGCGCCAGGGACCTTGAGGAGTTCCTCAATCGCCTCAGCCCGCAGGACAAGGCCGTCCTCGCCAGCCTGAGCGACGAAGAGCGGGCCGCACGCCTTCTCGAACTCCAGAGCCGCAGCGGCCGGCCCTGAACGCCCGCCGCCTAATTCTACAACGCTATCTCAACGCAGAGAGCGCAGAGACCGCAGAGGGAGGATTGAGTAACAACGGCAAGGCAATTTCCGTAGCGGCTCACAAAGCATGTTGTTTGCCGTTCCCCTATCTTTGCAGTTCTCCGCGCTCTCTGCGTCCTCTGCGTTGAAGAACACAGCGTAGTAGTACTAAAACTCCCCGACGCGCCCCTCAATCACCAGGTCCGGACCCGCTTGCGAGAACGTCGCGTCCTGAACCGCCACCGCTTCAGCGAGGGTGAGTCCCGGCGCGCCGGGCGTCGCCTCGGCGTCCCGGCGGGATGCCCCGGCGGAGCCGGGACCCCCGACGGGACTTAAAGCCCCCGCGGACCCCAGAATTCTCGGACTGACGAACACCAGGACCCGGTCCACAAGACCGGCCGCAAAGAATGAACCGAGGATCCTCGCGCCGCCTTCCACGAGCACGCGGGACATGCCCCGCGCGCCCAGGTCCCTGAGAACTGCGTCCGGCGAGACGCCGCCAGGGGCCTTCGGCGCGGCAACCAGCACGGCGCCGGCGCGGCGAAGTGCGGCCGCCCGCTCGGATTCGTTTCGCAGGCCGTCGTCTGTCGTATAAATGAGCACGGGAACCTCGGCCGCGCTTCGGACCGGTTCGCGGTCCGGGTCCAGCGAGAGCCCGGCGTCGAGGATGACGCGCGCCGGTTGGCCGCGCTCCGCCAGGGGCTCGACGTGGCGGACGGTCAGGCTCGGCTCGTCCATCCGCGCCGTTCGCGCCCCGACGAGGACGGCGTCGACGATTCGGCGGAGTTCGTGGACGCGGCGCCGGGCCGCTTCGGAGGAGATCCATCGGCTCTCGCCGGCGGCCGTTGCCAGGCGCCCGTCGAGCGTCATCGCCCACTTGGCGATGACGAGCGGCAGGCCGGTCGCCTGACGCTTGAAGTAGGCGGCGTTCAGGCGGCGGGCCTCCGTCTCCAGAACCCCGACCTCGACCTCGAGACCCGCCTGCTTCAGGATCGCAAGCCCGCGCCCGCGCACCTCCGGGAAGGGGTCGCCCACCGCCGCCACGACGCGGCGGACCCCCGCCGCCAGAATCGCGTCGGTGCAGGGCGGCGTCTTGCCGCGGTGGCAGCAGGGTTCGAGTGTGACGAAGAGTTCCGCCCCCCGGGCCTCGGTCCCGGCTTGTGCGAGGGCGACGACCTCGGCATGGGCCCCGCTGAAGCGGGCGTGAAACCCTTCGCCGACGACACGGTCGCCTTGGACGACGACGGCGCCGACCATGGGGTTCGGCTCGACGCGCGCGAGGCCGCCCGGCGCGAGGTCCAGCGCTCGGCGCATGAACCGCTCGTCGCGGCAGCGGGGATCCACGTCATCGCTCCTGCCGGGTTTTCGCGCGAGGCGTTTTCGCTTCCTCCGCGTCGCCGGCGAAAAGGTAAACCAAAGCGATTGCCAGGACGCCCGCGACCAGGTACACGTCCGCCACGTTGAAGACGTATGGCCAGCCGAAGGTCCACCCGCCCAGGGAAACCTGCTTGGTGATCTCGACGAAGTCGCGCACGTAGCCGAAGGCGAGCCGGTCGTAAAGGTTCCCGACCGCGCCGGCCAGCACGAGCGCGCACCAGACGTGCAGAAACTTCTGATCGGGCCGGGAGCGCGCGAAGACGTAGAAAATCAGGGCGCAGGTCGCCAGCGTCAACAGAATCGTCACGGCGCGGCCGCCCGTCACCCCCAGGGAAAAATCCTCGGCCGGGTCGATGCCGAACACGATGCCGGGGTTGCGGCTGGTGATGAGGCGGAGCCAGCCGCGGACGAGTTCGTGGGGTTCGCCCCTGGCGGCCGAATCGGCCGGAACGCCCAGGCGCTGCCAAGCCAGGAACTTGCTGAGCAGGTCGAGCAACACGCCTGCGGAGGCGGTCAGCCAGAGACGCGCGTGGCTGGCGCGGTCGGTTAGAGCGCGTCCTTTTCTTCCTGGCGTCGGCATTCGATGCAGAGTGTGGCGTGGGGCTTGGCCTTGAGGCGGGCTTTCGCGATGGGGCGCCCGCAGGCAAGGCATTTGCCGTACTGCCGGCTCTCGATCCGCTCCAGGGCCTCGTCGATCTCGCGAAGGGTGGACTGCTCGGTCTCAATCAGCCCCATCGTGAATTCCTGCTCGTAGTTGTCGGACCCGATATCGGCCATGTCCTGGGGCATCTTCGAAAGGTCGCCGGAGGCGTCCTGCCGGTTCTGCTTAAGGGCCGCACGCTCCAGGGAGTTGACGTCTCCCACCAGCAGACGGCGCTTCTCGAGGAGCAGTTGTTTGAACTGCTCCAGTTCCTTGGCCCGCATCGCTGGGGTTCCCTTTGGCATAACGCGTCCAATCCTCCCGGTCGAGCAGGGGAGTATAAGGCGTCGCCCGCTGCGCGTCAAGGCTCAGCGGCCAAAATCGCTTTTTCGAGGGCCGCCATGGCCCCCGGACCGCCGCTTGATTTATTCGCCCGGAGGCCTATGATGGCGGCGGTTTCGGGGCATATATCGGCATCGGGGGCCGCCGGCATGAGGCGACCTGTCGGAATTTTCGATTCGGGCCTGGGCGGCCTGACGGTCGTCCGGGCGATCCGCCGGCGACTCCCCGCCGAGGCAATCGTCTATTTCGGCGACACCGCCCGCGTCCCGTACGGCATCAAGAGCGGACGGACGGTGACCCGCTTCGCCGTTGAGGACGCGGAGTTCCTCGCCCGGTTCGACCCGAAGTTCATCGTGGTGGCGTGCAACACGGCCAGCGCGGCCGCGCTGCCGGTCCTGCGGGAGCGGTTCGCCCAGCCGCTGTGCGGCGTCATCGAGCCGGGCGCGCGGGCCGCCGTCGCCGCCTGCAGGGGCCGGCCGATCGGCGTCCTCGGCACCGAGGGCACCATCGCCAGCGGGGCCTACCGGGAGGCGATCCATCGGCTCGACGCGTCCGCCGCCCTCGTGGAGAAGGCCTGCCCCCTGCTCGTGCCTCTGGCGGAAGAGGGCCGGGCCTCGGCCGACCCCGTCGTCCGGGCGGTCGTGGCGGAATACCTCGCCCCCCTGCGCGAGGCGGGCGTCGGGGTCGTGGTGCTCGGCTGCACGCACTACCCGCTCCTCGCGGAAGCCATTGCCGAGGCGCTCGGGCCCTCGGTGGCGCTCGTGGACTCCGCCGAGGCCGTCGCCGATGAAGTGGCCGCCGAACTTGGTGCCGCGCGGCTGCTGGCGAGCCATGAGACGCCGACTCCTCTCGCTGGCGATGCTGTGGCTCGCGGCGGCGAGCGGATGCACGGTTGATCCCTCCATGGGGCTGATCGCGAGACTCTTTCCGCGCCCCCTGGGCGCGCGGGTCGTCGAACTCGAAAGCGAGAACCCCGACGTACGCCGCAAGGCGGTTGAGGCCGTCGCGAAGAGCGGCAAAACGGAAACCGTCCCGTCGCTGGGCCGTCTCCTTTGCCTGGTGGCGCGAAACGACCGCGACGCAATGGTCCGGTCCGCGGCAGTCCAGGCGCTCGGCGACGTCAAGGGCGAAGGGGTCCTCGAAACGCTCACCGAGGTTCTCGCAAAGGACGGGAACCCGTACGTCCGTTCGTACGCGGCCGGGGCGCTCGGCCGACAGGCCGTCCCCGATGCCGTGCCGGTCCTCATCGAGGCCATGCAAGGCGACGCTTCCATCGACGTCCGCCTTGCCGCCGAGGACGCGCTCCGAAACTTCAAGGACCGCTCCGCGGCCGAGGCCCTTGTCAACGGCCTCGGGAAATCCGACGTCGCCGAGGTCCAGAAGTGCTGGGAGAGCCTGCGGTACATGACCGGCCAGGACTTGCCGCGGGAGCCCGCCGCCTGGGATGCGTACTTGGCATCGGCGGAGGATCCGTTCGCGCGTCACGGCCGGCCGCCGCCCTTGCCGAAGGGACAGAGCCAGCGCCCCAGGATCACCAAAGGCGTCGGGGACTTCTTCAAAGGCTTGTTCGAAAAGGACGTCCGCGAAAGCGAGTTGGAGTAGCGTTCGCCCCGCCGTCTTGCGGAGAGAGACCTTTGATCGCCTGTGTCTTTGACGGCCGCGAAGTGCGCCTGGATCGGTCTTACCCGGAGCCCGTGCCGCGCGAAGGCGACGTGCTCATCCGGACGCGCCTGGCGGGCATTTGCCGCACCGACCTGGAGATTGTCAAAGGCTACATGGGGTTCCGCGGCGTCCTCGGCCACGAGTTCGTCGGGACGGCGCTCGGCGGGAGATACGAGGGCAAGCGGGTCGTCGGCGGCATCAACTGCGTGTGCGGCCGATGCGACCTGTGCCGCGCCGGCCTGCCGACCCATTGCCGGGACCGCACGACGCTGGGCATCGCCGGTCGCGACGGCGCCTTGGCCGAACGCTTTGCCCTGCCCGAGGCGAACCTCGTGCCGGTTCCCGACGGCGTTTCGGACGAGCGGGCGGTTTTCGCCGAGCCGCTGGCCGCCGCCATCCAGATCGGCCGCCAGGTCCAGTTTGCGAGGGGCGAAGAGGTGGTCGTCCTGGGCGACGGGCGCCTGGGTCAACTGGTGGCCCGAGTCCTGCGGGCGTGGGGCCTGCGCCCGGAAGTGGTCGGCAAGTCGGAGGCAAAACTGGAACTGTTGCGCCGTCTGGATATTCCGGCGGTTACGGTGGAGGATGCGCGGCCGTCGTCGGCGGCGCGCGTGGTCGTGGAATGCACCGGTTCGCCCGACGGTCTGGCGATGGCGATGAAGTTCGTTCGCCCGCGGGGGATCATTGTCCTCAAGAGCACTGTGGCGGACACGGCGGGCCTCGACCTGGCGCCGATCGTCGTCAATGAGGTGACGGTCGTCGGGTCGCGGTGCGGCCCGATGGACGAGGCCGTGGCGATGCTGGCGCGCGGCGAAGTCGAGGTCGAGCCGCTCGTCTCCGGCGTCTTCCCGCTCGCGGAAGCGCCGCAGGCGCTGCGGGCGGCCGACCGGCCCGAGGCCCTCAAGGTCTTGGTTCGCTGTTAACCGGCGGCCTTGGCCGGTTAGTACTACTACGCTGTGTTCTTCAACGCAGAACACGGGGTTGAAACGCAGAGGACGCAGAGACCGCAGAGAAAAGCAAAAATTGGGGAACGGCACAAACGGGCTTGATTTGAAAAACAGAATGCTTTTTTCTCTGCGGCCTCTGCGATCTCTGCGTTGAGAGCGCGTTGTACAATTAGGGGTGGGCATGGATCCCGTAAAACCGATGGCCGTCGTTCTGGCGAGCGGCGGGATGGATTCGTGCGTCGCCGCCGCCTGGGCGGCCGAGCGGTACCGCCTCGCCATGCTCCACGTCAACTACGGCCAGCGGACCGAGGCGAAGGAACTGGCCTGTTTTCGCCGACTGGCCGACCATTTCCGGGCCGAGCGGACGTTCGTCGCCGAAGCGCCGTATCTGGGGCTCATCGGCGGCAGCAGCCTGACGGACCCTCGGATCCCTGTCCCCGAGGACGACGTTCCCGGCGAAGTCCCCAGCACCTATGTTCCCTTTCGCAACGCCAACCTGCTGGCCATCGCGACCGCCTGGGCCGAAACGATCGGCGCCTCGGCCGTCGTTATCGGCGCCGTCGAGCAGGACGCGCCGGGCTATCCGGACTGCCGGCCGGCGTTCTACGAGGCGGCGGCGCGCCTCATCGAGTTGGGCACCCGGCCGGAGACGCGGATTCGCGTCGAAACGCCGCTCATCGGGCTCGGTAAAGCGGAGGTGGTGCGGCTCGGCACGGGTCTGGGGGCGCCGTTCGGTCTGACGTGGTCGTGTTACCGGAGCGAGGATCGGCCCTGCTTCGCTTGCGCGAGTTGCCGGCGGCGGGCCGAAGCGTTTCACGAGGCGGGCGTGCCCGACCCGCTCGCGGGCGGATGAGAGGCGAAAAGGGGACGGGAGTCTTTTGCCGGAACGGCCCTTCGGGTGCTCTGCACAAAAGACTCCCGTCCCCCTTTTCGGGTCACGAAGAAAAAAGCGGGGCTTTTGCCCCGCTCTACACCTCCAGCGATGGGCCCATCGCTCTCGCGTGGCCCGCGCGGTTTGCCCGACATCACCAACGAAACGGCGCGCCGTTTCACATCCTCGGAAGGCTCGCGCCTCGCTCGCATTTTTTGGCGGCCCGGAACGGCTTCGGGGCCGACTTGCGACCCACCGGCCTCAAGCCACGCCGCCCGCCGAGTGTTTCATGGATTCGCGACGGCGCTCTTGAGCCTTCCACAAGCATTATACCGCGCTTTGAGAAAAAAGCAAATGGACTT
>JAPLMM010000281.1 GCA_026387035.1 Planctomycetota bacterium | reverse complement strand
TAGCGGTGCCCTGTACCTGCAACCCGCTCCAGCAGGGCTGAATTCCTCCCCGAGGCTTTGGTCGGTCGATAGGGAGCGGTCCACCGGGCGTTGAAGGTCGGACCCCATGCGATGGGTCGCCGGTGAACCGGGTCAGGGCCGGAAGGCAGCAGCCCTAAGCCGGAAGGCCCAGGCGCCGTGGGCTCGTCGGACCGGAGCCACGGAGACCGCAACCCGCGGTTGACCTTATTCGACGGGAGGTGCACGGCCATTTTTTATATTTCGGCCCGCCTTCGCCAAGGCTACGGCGGGTAAAATTGCGGATTGCGGATTGAACGGCGAAACGGCACGCCACAGTTAGCCGCGGGGCTTGCCCCGCGCGTGTTTTCGATTGCGGATTGAAAGACGAAAACAGTCATGGCCTACACGGTGCTAGCGCGGCGTTACCGCCCGAAGAAATTCGACGAGGTCGTCGGCCAGGAGCCCATCGCGCGGACGCTCGCCAGCGCGATCGCGACGGGGCGCGTCGCCCACGCCTACCTCTTTTGCGGGACGCGCGGCGTCGGAAAGACGACGATGGCGCGGATCCTGGCGGCGGCGCTGAACTGCGAGAAAGGTCCGACGGCGGAGCCTTGCGGCAAATGCGACATCTGCACCAGCATCCACCGCGGCGAGGACGTGGACGTTCTGGAGATCGACGGCGC
The DNA here is from genome assembly GCA_026387035.1 of Planctomycetota bacterium. Taxonomy (NCBI): domain Bacteria; kingdom Pseudomonadati; phylum Planctomycetota; species Planctomycetota bacterium. The sequence goes on along the minus strand of JAPLMM010000281.1, from coordinate 5,651 downwards.
ATCGAACACCGGCGTGGACGACGTCCGGACGCTGCGCGAGAACGCCTACTACCGCCCCGCCCGGGCGCGCTACAAGATCTACTACATTGACGAAGTCCACATGCTCTCCCGCAACGCCTTTAACGCCCTCCTGAAAACCCTCGAAGAGCCGCCCGAACACGTCCTCTTCCTCTTCTCGACGACCGAGCCGGAGAAGCTCCCTGCAACGATCCTCTCGCGGTGCCAGCGGTTTGATTTCCGCGCCGTGCCGACGAATCGCATCGCGGAGCACCTCGCGAACATCTGCAAACAGGAAAAGGTGAAGGCCGATGCGGAGGCGCTCCTGGCGATCGCGCGCGAGGGACGCGGGAGCGTGCGCGACGCCCTGACGCTGCTGGACCAGGCGATCGCCGTGGGCGGCGGCAAAGTGACGATCGAGGCCGTCCGCGACAGCGTCGGGGCCGTCTCCGGCGACCAGATGCTGGCGCTCCTCGCGTCGTGCGCCGACGGCGACGCCGGCGCGGCGCTGCGGAAATTCGCCGACCTCCTGGCCGGCGGGGCCGACGTCCTCGCGCTCCTGGACCAGTGCATCCGCCTCGTCCGGGACCTCTTGGTCGTCAAGACGTGCGGCTCGGACGTGGAACTGGTGGACGTGTTCGGGCCGGACCCGAAGGCCTTGGCGGCCGAGGCGGAGAAACTGTCCGTGCCGGCGCTCGTGGCGGCGATGGGGTACCTGGTGGAAGCACGGTCGCGGGCGCGCTGGGCGGCGGACGGCCGGCCGGTGGCGGAATTGGCGGTGGTGCGGCTGGCGTCGCTCGCGGAGATGGAACCGTTGCCGGAGGTCCTGGGGCGGCTGGAGCGGCTGGAGCGGTCGCTTGCGGGCGGGTCGTCGAGGCCCGTGCCGCAGCCGATGGCCGGCGAAAAAAAAAAGCACGGCCTGAGTGAAAACGGAGGACGTGTCCCAGGCGAAGCCGAGAAACCTGGCGCCGAGCCGCCGGACGCGCCGCCGGAAGTGGAGGCCGCGCGGCTGGACCCAGGGGCCGAGGCGCCGAACGGGCAGCCTCCCCCGCCGCGCGAACCCGCGAAGCGGCAAAAACTCGACGAGGCCATGATGGACCCGCTCATCCAAAAAGCGATTCGCCTCTTCGACGGCCGGATCGTCAATATCGAAGACTGAAACCAATTGGAGACGGACGGATGGGCGGACTCGGCGACCTCCTGGGCTTGATGCGCAACGCCGGTGCGATGAAGCAAAAGATGAAAGAGACCCAGGAATCGCTCGCGAGGCAGACGGGGGAAGGGTCGGCCGGGGACGGCATGGTCGTCGCAACAGCCAATGGGATGCAGAAACTCGTGGGCCTCAGAATCGACCCGCAGGTCGTGAACCCGGACGAGGTCGAACTCCTGGAAGACATGGTCCGGGGCGCGGTGAGCCAGGCGATGGCGAAGGCGCGGGCCCTTCAGCGGGCGGAGATGTCGCGGCTCCTGGGTGGCCTGCCCTTGCCGCCGGGCCTCGCGGACCTGCTGGGGTAGAAAACGTCGTTCGAGCCCGTCCACCGGGGCAACGGCACGCGCCCCGCAAGCGGGGCGGCTAAACGGGCGCGCGGGCGGAAGCACGCGGCAACGTTCAGTTGGCGCCAAGCGCTCCCGCGCCGGGAGCGACAGGAAAAATTATGGACGCCTACACGGAGACGATGGAGCGGTTGATCGAGGCGCTCGGCCGGTTGCCGGGCATCGGCCGGCGAAGCGCCGAGCGGATCGCGTTCCATCTGCTGGAGGGCGACGAGGAGGAAGTGAAGGCCCTCGCCCAGGCCGTGCGGGACATTAAGGCGAAAGTCGGCCACTGCGCCGAATGCGGGGCGCTGGCGGACAAGGACCGGTGCGCGATCTGCTCGAGCGCGCGGCGAAACCACTCGCGGATCTGCGTCGTCGAGAAACCGAAGGACGTCATCCGGATCGAGGCCACCGGGGGCTACGACGGCCTCTACCACGTGCTGGGCGGCCTCTTGGCGCCGACGGAAGGGCGCGGGCCCGATCGCCTCGACGTCGAGCACCTCGCGAAGCGCGTGGTGGGCGGCGAGGTCGAGGAAGTGATCCTCGCGTTCGCGGCCACGGCCGAGGGCGACGGGACGGCCCTCTACGTGGCCGAGCGGCTGCGGGAGACGGGCGTGAAGGTGACGCGGCTGGCGCGGGGCCTGCCAGCGGGCGCGAGCCTGGATTACGCAAACCAGGGGATGCTGGCGGACGCGCTGCGGGACCGGCGCGAAATGGACGGATAGGATGCGATTCGACACGAGTCTCCGGCAACGTCTTGAGCAGCGGATGATCCTGGCGCCGCGGATGATCCAGGCGATGGAGATCCTCCAGTTGCCGCTCATGGCGCTCGAGGAGCGGATCAACCAGGAACTGATCGCCAACCCGGTGCTGGAGATCCGTCAGGACTCGCCGGAGACGCCGCAGGAGACGGATGAGGAATCGGAACCGTCGACCCGCACAGAGTCGGAACAGAACCTGGTGGTGCGCGATGCGCAAGGGGGCGCGGAGGACTTCGAGCGCCTGTCGAACCTCGTGGACCGGTGGGAGACTTACTTCGATGAAACATCCACGTGGCAGCGACCGCGCGTCGCGAGCGGCGAACCGGATCCGAAGTTCGAGGCCATGCAGAACACGCCTGACACCGGCCAGACCCTCCAGGAACACATGCTGGCGGAGTGGCACCTGGAGGACGTGCCGGAGCGCGTATCGCAACTGGGCGACCTGGTGATCCGGAACCTGGACGACAACGGATACCTACGGGTGGGCTTGGAGGGATTGGCCGAGGAGGCCGACCCGCCCGCATCGCCCGAGGAAATGGAAACGGTGCTGCGGCTGGTGCAGCGGAGCGGGCCGACGGGCGTCGCCGCGCGGAATCTGGAGGAGTGTCTCCTGGTGCAACTGGCGGCGGACCCGTCGTTCGGTGACGGGGCCGGGGCCCTTCCGGAGGACGCGCTGGAGGTTCAGCTCATCCGCCACCACCTCAAGGACATCGAGGCGAACCGGTATCCGCAGATGGCCAAGGCGCTGGGCGTCGGGATCGAGGCCGTGAAAGAGGCGGTCGAACGGATTCGGCGTCTGAATCCGCATCCCGGGATGGCGGTGAGCCCCGAGCACACGCCGCCGATCATCCCCGACGTTCGGATCGAGTGGGACGACGAGGCCGGCGAGTGGCGCGTGACGGTCGAGCGGCGAGGCGCACCGGAACTCTACATCAGCCGGACCTATCGCCGACTCGTCAAACAGCACGACCTGGACGAGAAGACGCGCGGGTTCGTCGCACGGAACATCCGGTCGGCGCGCTGGCTGATCGACGCCATCGAGCAGCGCCGCGACACGCTGGAGCGCGTCGCGCGATCCATCGTGAAGTTCCAGCGGCCGTTCTTCGACGAGAGCCCCGACCAGATCCGGCCGCTGAAGATGCAGGAAGTGGCGGACGACGTAGGGCGGCACGTCGGGACGATCTCGCGGGCCGTCGCCGACAAGTACGCCGACACCCCCTGGGGCATCTACGCCCTGCGCGACTTCTTCACGGGCGGGACGCAGAACGCCAACGGCGACGACGTGGCGTGGGACCAGGTTCGGCAGCGGCTGAAGGCGATCGTCGACACGGAAGACAAGGCGAAGCCGCTGTCCGACGAACAACTGGTCGAGAGGCTGCGGGCCGAGGGTCTCGACGTCGCCCGCCGAACCGTCGCCAAGTACCGCGAAGAACTGGGCATTTCGTCCTCACGCCGCCGCCGACAGTTTTAACGCGAACCAGCCCGCCGTCGTATAATCTAACAGGAAGGGCGGCGAGGAGTCGCGCCATGGATCCGCTCGAAAAATCGCTGCGCCGTGTGCGTCGTCGGCTGCTCGTGGTGCGGGCGGCTGAGGCGGGATTGGCCGGCGCGCTCGTCGGTGCGGGCGCCGCTCTGGTTCAAACGCTTCTCCGGGTTTTCTGGCCGCACGCGCTTCCCGCAGGATGGGCGGAGCCCCTCTGGCCCCTCGTCTGGCCGGCCGCCGGTTTCGCGGCGGCTTTCCTCGCACGGCTTTTCGTCGGCGCGTCGCTGCGGCAGGCGGCGCTGGCGGCCGACCGCGCGGGCCGGCTGAAGGAACGTCTGGCGACGGCCCTCGAGGTGCTCGATGCCGCGGCCGAGTCGCCGGGCCACGCACTGGACGCCCAACTGCTGGAACAGGCGCGGTCGGCGGCCGAGCGGCTTTCTATCCCGAACTCGTCCCTCGCCAGGTCGCTCGGGCGGCGCGGGCGGTTGGTCCTCGCCGCCATTCTCGTCCTGGCAAGCCTTTCCTTCGTGCCGTCCGTCGCGGGGCCGCCGCTGGCGGCGCCGGCGGCATCACGGGCTGCCGATGCGCTCACCCGGGCGGCGCGCGATGAGCGGATCGCTCCGGACCTCCGGCAGGCCGTCGAGCGGTCGGTGGGCCGGCTCCTCGAGGCCGGCGCCCGCCGGCGCGACGCCGAGGAGGCCACGCAGGAAGTGCGCCAGGCGGCCGCCCAGGCGGCGGAGCGGCGTCGGGCGGCAGGCGAGGCGCTCCAGAAAATTGAGAACCCGCAGGTCAAGAAGATGGTCGAAGCGGCCGGTGCAGGCGACGGCGCGGGGGCCGGCGCCGCGGCGGGCGAACTGGCCAACCGTCTGCGCGGGGAGCCGGGCACGACCGGCATGCCGCCGGTGGAGCGCGAATGTCTGGCCGACGCCCTGGAGGGCGCGGCGCCGGCAGCCGCCGCGGCGAATTTCGCGCGCCTGGCTGCGGAACTTCAGGCGGCCGCTGACGCCGTCCGCCAGAGCAAAGGCGACGCGGCCGAGACCCTCGGGCGATTAGCCGCTGCGATAACCGAAGCGCTGGGCGACCCGTCGCGCCAAGGCGCGGAGGTGGTCCTGGCGGCGCTCGAGCAGGCGCGGCGAGCGCTGGGTTTGGCCGAGGCGCCGGCCCCGGCCGAAGGCGCCGCGGTCGCTGGGGCGGCGCGACCGAGCGAGGCGCCGGCCGCAGGCTCTTCCGCCGTGCCGGCGGAGGTCGGCGCCGGCGCCGCCGCGGGTATGCCCGTTCCGCCGGAGGTCCGGCCTGAAGACCGCGACGTCGTCCAGCGGTATTTCGGCGGCTGAGGCCGGCCACGGAGAATCCCCCAAATCCTAAAAATCGCTTTCATAACCTCTTTGTTTGCAGGTGCTTAGAAAAATGGGGTCTGACCCCATTTTCTCTCCGCCGGACCGGGGGCAATTGCAATCACCCCATGACACGGCTAGACTCTGCCAAGTCGTATAAGGTTCCGGAACCTGGGAGGAGGCGAGAATGGTGAAACGGATGAGCCGGGCCTTGGCGGCGTTTATCGTCCTCTTCGGACCGGCGGCATGGTGCTCCGTGGCGGACGGCGGGTCGCAGGCACCGGCCAATGTGCCGAACGTCTACGGCGAAGGCATCCTCTTCGTCTATTCCGGGCTGGACGGGAAGACGTTGTGGGAATCGCCGTTTGTGGCGAGCACGACGGGCGGCGAGGTGGGCCTGAAGTTCCATTTGCCGCGCGAGCAGATCCTCCGATTCCGTTTGCCCGGCTCCGGCCTGGGAAGCCTCAGGTTCCGGGTGGTCGCGAACGACCTTCTGGTGGCGGACGTGCCGGGCGCCGATGATCCGCTGGTGGCGGTGTT
>JAPLMM010000280.1 GCA_026387035.1 Planctomycetota bacterium | reverse complement strand
CACGTCCCGATGAAGATACACCTCGAAGCCGTCCGCTTCAAGCGCCGCGGCGAGCAATCGCGCGAGCCGGGCGTTCGCGAAACATCCGCCCGTGAGCGCGATGCGCTCGAGTTTCGTTTCCTCGCGGGCGCGCCGTGCGGCGGCGCGAAGCATCGCCGCGACGGACGCGTGAAACCGGGCGCTGATGAAGGCGGCATCGAGTCCGGCCTCGACGTCGGCCACCACGCCGCGGATGATCGGCACGGTGTCGATGACCCACCCTCCCCCGCCGGCCGGCGCGTCGGCAATCGCAAAAGCGTAGGGCGGCACGTCGTCGTCGGCGTCGCCGGCGGCGGCCTCCAACTCGATGGCCGCCTGGCCCTCGTAGGTGTTCTCGGCCGAGACGCCCGCCAGGACGCTCGCGGCGTCAAACAATCGCCCGAGGCCGCACGCGCGAGGGGCGCTCACACCCTTGGCGACCATGTCGGCCCAGATCCGCCGATCCTTGGAGCGCGTCTCGGCCAGCCGGCCGACCAGGCGGCGCTCCGCTTCCTCCGGCCCGTAGGCCTCCAGGAGGAACGCCCAGGCCGTCCGGACGGGGTGCTCGACGGCCGCATCGCCGCCCGGGAGCGCGACGCAGGCCAAGTGGCCGAGTCGCTCGAAACGAGCGGGCGACGCCCGCAGGATTTCTCCGCCCCAGACGGTCCCGTCGGTCCCGTAGCCCGTGCCGTCCATCGCCAGGCCGATGAGGTCGCCTTCGAGGCCGTGCTCGGCCATCACGGAGGCAATGTGGGCGTGGTGGTGCTGGACGCCGACGAGGCGAAGGCCTTCCTCCTCGGCCCGGCGGCGGGCGTAGCGCGTCGAATAGTATGCGGGGTGGAGGTCGTGGGCGAGGACCTTCGGCCGAATCTCCAGGAGGCGTTCCATTTTCTCCACGGTCTTTTCGAAATAGTCGGCGGCAAGGGGGTGCTTCAGGTCGCCGATGTGCTGGCTGACGAAGGCTTCGGACGCGCGGACGAGGCAGACGGCATTTTTGAGTTCCGGGCCGACGGCGAGGAGCGTCTCCGGCGCCTCGACGGCGAGCGCGATGGGGCGCGGCGCGTAACCTCGGCCGCGGCGGAGCATCAGTCCCGGCGCGTCGCCGCAGGCGACTCGACGTGGCGAGCCGGGCGTCGCCTCGGCGAAGTCCCGGCGCGCCGGGACCCGGGCGGAGCCGGGACCTCGCGTCCGGGTTTCCTCGAGGAACTTCGCCAGGCGGGCATTGATCATCTCTTCGGTGATGACCAGATCCAGGGGCGTTCGGCCGCTCTTATCCAGCAGGACGTTGCCCACCCCATTCACCACGCGCTCGTTGAACAAGACTTTGGCGGGATGGTCGGCGCCGATGGGCTCGGTCCGGGCATAGAACCCCGGCGTCGCAAGAACGAGCCAGGCGCCGGCCGCCGCCGCGACCGCCAGGCCGGCGCCGACGAGGCCGACGATCCGCTTTGCCCGCAGGGTCAGCATCCTGGAATCCATTCGCCGCAAAGGGTTCGCCCTCAGGATGCCAGGACCTGCGGAATCGGTCAAGCCTTTTCGATTGACCCGCCGCTGCGCCGATTTAGAATGGCCGCCGGGCGCCGAAGATCCTGGAGAGGAGACGGGCGTGAGCGACACCGATACCCTCGAAGCCGTCCAAAAACTCCTCGGTCACCGATTCAAGAACGCGAGCCTCCTGGAGAGCGCACTGACGCACGCCAGCATCGCGCACTCGCGGCTGGCGTCGAACGAGCGTCTCGAGTTCCTCGGCGACGCCGTCCTCGGCCTCGTGATCTGTGAGGAACTCTACAGCCGCTTCTCCGATTATCTCGAAGGCGAAATGACGCGCATCAAGAGCGTCGTCGTCAGCCGCGACACCTGCTCCCGCGTCGCCACGGACATCGGCCTCATGGAACACGTGAGCCTCGGCAAGGGGATCACGGGCGCGGCCCAGTTGCCGACCAGCCTGGCGGCGTGCGCCTACGAAGCCTGCGTCGGCGCGCTCTACCTGGACGGCGGGCTGAAGGCGGCCCGCAAGTTCATCCTGAAGCACATGGCCGACGAGATCGACCACGTCGTCGCCGGGGAGTACTCGCTCAACTACAAGTCCCTTCTTCAGCAGCACGCGCAGCGCGACCTCGGCGCGACGCCTCATTACGAAGTCCTCGACGAGAAAGGGCCCGACCACGCCAAGGC
>JAPLMM010000279.1 GCA_026387035.1 Planctomycetota bacterium | reverse complement strand
CACGTCGCCTTGACACGTCCGGCTTCCCTGGTAAAATGCCTGCCTTGATTCTGGAAACCCAAACTGACGGGAGGCAGCACAAATGGCCAGGCAGCAGATTGGGCTCGCCGGGCTGGCCGTCATGGGTCAGAATCTCGTCCTGAACATGGAGAGCAAGGGCTTCTCCGTGGCAGTCTTTAACCGCACCGGCTCGAAGACGAAGGCCTTTGTCGAGGGCCCCGCCGCCGGCAAGAACATCCACGCCACCTACGACCCGAAGGGGTTCTGCGCGGCCCTCCAGAAGCCCCGCAAGGTCATGATGATGGTCAAAGCGGGCCCGGCGGTCGACGCTATGATCGAGCAGTTCCTCCCCTACCTGGACGAGGGCGACCTCCTGATTGACGGCGGCAACTCGTTTTTCCCGGACACCGAGCGCCGGGTCCAGGAACTCGCGAAGCAGGGCATCCTTTACATCGGCACGGGCGTCTCCGGCGGCGAGGAAGGCGCCCTGAAAGGGCCCTCGATTATGCCGGGCGGCTCCGAAGAGGCCTACGCCCTGGTCCGCGAGATCTTCGAAACGTGCGCCGCCCAGGTCGATGGCCCCTGCTGCACCTCCATCGGCCCGCGCGGCGCCGGACACTACGTCAAGATGGTCCACAACGGCATCGAGTACGGCATCATGCAGTGCATTGCCGAGGTGTACGACATCATGCGGTCGGTCCTCGGCATGAAGGCCGACGAGATGAGCAGGGTCTTCACCGAGTGGAACGCCGCCGAACTGGGCGGCTACCTGATGGAGATCACCGTCGTCAACCTCGCGACGAAGGATCCCGACACCGGCAAGCCCCTCGTGGACCTCATCCTCGACCAGGCCGGCCAGAAAGGCACCGGCAAGTGGGCCAGCCAGAACGCGCTGGACCTCGGCGTCGCCGTCCCGACGATCGACATGGCCGTCGAGGGCCGCATCCTCTCGGCCTCCAAGCAGGAGCGCGTCGCGGCGTCCAAGATTCTGAAAGGGCCGGCGGCCAAGCCCTCGGCCGACAAGGCGGCGCTCCTGAAGGCCCTCCGCGACGCCCTCCATGTCGCCGTCGTCGCCTGCTACGCGCAAGGCTTCGCCCTCATGCGTGAGGCGTCTAAGGAATACCAGTACAGCCTGAAGTTCCCCGAGATTGCGCGGATCTGGAAAGGCGGCTGCATCATCCGTTCCAAACTCCTCGACCCGATCACCGCGGCCTACCGCAGGAAGCCGGACCTCGCGAATCTCCTCGTGGACGGCTTCTTTGCGGCGATCGTGAACGAGAAGACCGCCGCCCTGCGGACTGTCGTCTGCGAGGCCGTTCGCGCCGGCGTCCCGGTCCTGGGCCTCGCCTCGGCCCTCAGTTACATCGACGCGTACCGCACCGCGTGCCTGCCCCAGAACCTGACGCAGGCCCAGCGGGACTACTTCGGCGCCCATACCTACCAGCGAGTGGACAAGGAAGGCACGTTCCACACGCAATGGGCGGAACCCTAGCGCGGGTCGCCTTGCTTAGCCGCGACCCAACGGGGAGCGCGCTGCGAGCGTGCCCATGAGAATCCTTGCCGACGAAAACATTCCCCTCGTGGGGGAAGCCTTTGGTCCAATGGGCGAGGTCGTGGCTGTCCCCGCCGACGCCATTCGGCCCGCCCTCCTCCGCGACGCCCAGGCCCTGCTCGTCCGCAGCGTGACGCCCGTGGGCCCCGCCCTTCTGGACGGCTCGGCCGTGCGCTTCGTCGCCACGGCCACCATCGGCGTGGACCACGTGAACCAGGAGTACCTCCAGCAGCGCGGGATCGCCTTCGCGAGCGCCGCGGGCTCCAACGCCCAAAGCGTCGCCGAGTATGTTTTCACGGCTTTGGCGGTGCTGGCCGAACGCGGCGGCTGGCGCTTGGTCGGCAGGACGCTCGGCATCGTCGGCGTCGGCAATGTCGGCTCGCGCGTCGCCCGCATCGCCGAGGGGCTCGGCATGACCGTCCTCAGGAACGACCCGCCCCTCGCCTGCGAGACCGGGGACCCAAAATACGTGCCGATTGAAACTCTTTTCGACGCCGACATCGTGACGTTCCACGTGCCTCTCTCGCGCGAGGGCC
>JAPLMM010000278.1 GCA_026387035.1 Planctomycetota bacterium | reverse complement strand
CGTCTTGACGGACCAGTATTTCGGGCGGACCTCCTTCGTCACGCCCAGGTCCTCCAGCCGCCGGCCCATAATGACCTTCGTCGCCACCTTTGCCCAGGGGACGCCCGTCGCCTTGGCGACGAACGGCACCGTCCGCGACGCACGCGGGTTCACCTCCAGGACGTAAATCCGGTCCCCGCGGACCGCGTACTGGATGTTCAGGAGGCCCCGGACCTCCAGGTCCGCGGCCAGCAAGCGCGTCTGCTGCTCGATCTGGGCCACGATCGCTTTACCCAGCGTGAACGGCGGCAGGACGCACGAAGAGTCCCCGCTGTGGATCCCCGCCTCCTCGATGTGCTCCATCACCCCCGCGATGACCGTCCGCTCCCCGTCGCTGACCGCGTCCACGTCCACCTCGACCGCATCCTCCAGAAACTTGTCCACCAGCACCGGATGCTGCGGCGACGCGATCACCGCCTGCTCGATAAACCCCGCTAGCCCCTCCTCGCGGTACACGATCTCCATCGCACGCCCGCCCAGCACGTACGACGGACGCACCAGCACCGGGTACCCGATTCGCCGAGCCACGCGAAGCGCCTCCGGCAAACTGCGCGCCGTGCCGTTCGGCGGCTGAAGCAACTTGAGTTTCCGCAGGATCGCCCCGAAGCGTTTGCGGTTCTCGGCGCGGTCGATCGCGTCCGGGCTCGTCCCCAGGATCCGGACGCCGGCCTCCTTCAGGGGGATCGCCAGGTTGAGCGGCGTCTGGCCCCCGAACTGCACGATCGCACCCAGCGGACGCTCGCGCGCCACGATCCCCAGCACGTCTTCGAGGGTGAGCGGCTCGAAGTACAACTTGTCCGACGTGTCGTAGTCGGTCGAGACCGTCTCCGGGTTGCAGTTCACCATGATGCTCTCGTAGCCCATTTCCTTCAGGGCGAACGAGGCGTGGACGCAGCAGTAATCGAACTCGATTCCCTGGCCGATGCGGTTCGGCCCGCCGCCCAGGATCATCACGCTCCGCCGATCGCCGCGCCCCGCCGGCGTGCGGCGCGACGGACGCTTGGCCTGGTGCGGCGCGCGATTCAGCGGCCCTCGGCTCTTACCGGCGCGCGACTTCGCCATGCGTCAGGACTCCTCATACGCTTCAGGGGTCGGCGACGTGCGGACCGGCGGCAGAATAGCAGCGCCCGTCCGCGCCGCCAACTTTTTCCCCGCGCTCCAAAGCCCGCGGATGAGTTCCCGAAGGGGACGAATCCGCGGGAACGGTCTCCCCCGCGCGCAAAAAAGAAGCGCGGCGCCACCGCGGGGGCCCGGTCGGGGCGCCCCCGGTGGACACCGCGCGTGTCTCTTCGGTCCCGCGCTTACAGGTCGTACGGATGCATTTTCCCTTTCGGCTAAAGAGGCCTTCTCTTTGGCCCACGCCCTCTCTGGATGCCTCGGAACCGTTTCCGAAGTCGCGCCGAGGTATAGCGTTTCCGCGGGGGCGTGTCAACGAAAAGTGCGGACAATCTGAAAGGCGATTGGACGGGGATCCAGAGGCCCGGGCGGGCCGCGGGCCGGCATCACTGGGCGGGGGAGACGGCCTTTTCCGACGGCGCCAGGCAAACACGGTTGCGGCCGGCTTCCTTCGCCGCGTACATCGCATCGTCGGCCTGCTTCAGGAGGTTCTCCGGCGTCCCGGCCTTCCCGTCTGCTACGGTCGCAATGCCCACGCTGACCGTCGCCGGCACGCTTCGCTCGCCGTCCGAGATCGGATCCTTCGAGACGGCCTTCCGAATGCGCTCCGCCGCCCGGACGGCCTCGTCGGCCGATGTCTCCGGCATCAGCATCACGAACTCGTCGCCCCCCAGCCGCGCCACCACGTCCGTCTGCCGCGCTTCGGACGCCAGACGCTTCGCCACTTCCACGATCACCCGGTCGCCGAACGCGTGACCGTGCGCGTCGTTGAACGACTTGAACCGGTCCACATCCACCATCGCCAGCGCCAGCCGGGTGCCGTACCGCCGGGAACGCCGGAACTCCGCCTCCAGCGCCTCCATGAACCGCCGCCGATTCGCCAGGCCCGTCAAGGCGTCCGTCGTCGCCAGTTCCTCCAGACGGACATTGGCCTGCTGGAGGGCCTCCTCGGCGGCGGCTTGCTGAGCAACGAGGGCGACGGCGCTGCTGAGTCCGTCCAGCATGGCGTCTTCCTCGGGCGAAATGGCGTGCTTGGCGAATAGGGCCAGAACCCCCAACGTTTCCCCGCCGGGCGCCCGGAGTTGGTATCCCGCGAACGCCACCAGGCCCAGTTCGCGCGCCCACTGGTGGTTGTGGACGCGGGGGTCGTTTACCGCGTCGTTTGTGAGGAACTTGTGTTCTTGGCCCGACGCGACGCGTCCGATCTTGTAACACCCGAAAGGCACGCGCCGGTGGCCTTTGCCGTCCGTGTGCGTGTAGCGGCCGGAACTCGCCAACAAGTGCAGGCACCGGTCGCGGTAACGGCAGACATGCGGCCCATCGTGTACCTCGGCGTGGACGCACCCTCGCTCGCAGAAGTCCCCGGGCCGGATGAGCCACACTCGGCAGAAATCGGCGTCGAAGAGCCGGACGATGCTGTCGGTGATAGTCTTGAGTTTGCCCTCAAGCGGGCCCTTCGCCAGAAGCGACTGTGCAAGGAGGCTGATGCCCTGCTGCCGATGGAGCGTTTTCTGGCGCTCCGCTTCCGCCCGCTTGCTCTCCAACCAGTGGCTGAGAATCGTGGCAACCCCGTTGACCAGGTTCTGCTCATAGGGCAGCAGGAATGGCCTGTCTTCGACGTAGAAGACCGACAATTGACCGCGGGTGCTTCCCGCCACCTCGATGTCCGCGTGAAGACC
>JAPLMM010000277.1 GCA_026387035.1 Planctomycetota bacterium | reverse complement strand
TTTTTCGCCTTCGAAGGCGGGTTTGATAAGAACGAGGGCCTCGAGGTTCTTGAGGCTCTTGAGGGCGGCGATGTCCTTGACGTTCTCGCACCCGAAGAGTTCCACCGCCTTGAGGGCGGGGTGATCCTTGACGACGGCATCAAACTCTTGCTGCGAGATCTTCGGCGGAAACGAAAGGTATTCGAGCGGAAGGTTCTTGAGCGGCCCGAGGTCCGTCACCTTCTCGCATCCCGTCAGGGACAAGGTCTTTAGGCGGGGCAATTTCGCCAATCCGCCGAGGTCCTCGACGTTCCCTCCCACGAGGGTCAGTTGCTCCAGTTGCGCGAGGCCGGCGATGGGGGAAAGGTCGGCCAGCGACTTTTCACCGAAAAGCACCAGCGACCTGAGGTTCTTCAAGCCCTTCGGCAGCGGCGCCTGCTCGGGGGACCAGTTCGAAAGAACCAGCGTCCGGAGCCTCGGCAAGTGCGCCAGAAAGTCCAGGCTTTCGCCCTTTTCATTATTGAGGATGAGGACCTCCACGTTCCCGAGGGCCGGCCGTATCTCGTCCATCTGCTTGGAAAGCAAGCCTGCCTCGGCGGCGAGGAACCGCGGGCGGAAGAGGCGGAGGACCTCCGCCGGTCTGATGGTGGCCGGCGCCTCGGCACCCTCCTCGGTTGCCGGCGGCGATCCGCCCGGCTCCAGCGAGAGATCAATCGCCGGATTTGTCTTTGCGACTTTTTTGAGGATTTCCAGTTGGGCGATGTAGAGACCTTCTCCGCCTCCCGCCAGGAGCCGAAGACCCTTCAAGTCCTCCTCGGACGCCTGGCGGAGCCAGTCCCACGCTGCCTCGTCCTTCAGGACCACGGAAACTGTCTTTCCGCCGATGAGCATCCGGCCGGGCGCAAAGGTGACGGTCAGGGCCGTCCCATCCATTGCCGAATAGCGGAGCGGCAGAGAAATGCCCCCCTTATTGTCGTCGCCCTTCTCGGCGAAAAAGAGAACGTCGCCGTCCCGCGCCAGGAGGCCCGCCGGACGCCCTTCGTCGCTCACCATCCACGAAAAGGGCGCGAGCGTGTGGTTGTAGCACGTGGCCGCACCTTTGACCTTCAGGATGCAGAGTTCGTTTCGTGCGGCCGCGCCCGGCTCGGTTCCCTTGCAGGAAGCCAGGAAAAACGGTACACCCACCAGTGCCAGCACCACCAGAACGATCTTGTGCTTCGCCATCGCGGGTCTCCTTAACGAGCGACGCTTCGAGCGTCATTGTACTTCTCGACCCCTTGACCTGCCAGAGAATGTTGTAGGTGCGGCAGGATTTTCCGGTCCCGGTGCGCCGGGGTTTAGCAATGGCGAAGACCGAAATCCGAATGACGAATCAAACAGCAAGCCCGAATGGTGAAGGAACGACGAAATCCGAACCGCGTGCTTCTGTTTCGTCATTCGGATTTGATTCGTCATTCGGGCTTCGTCATTCGGAATTCGGAACAGTCCCCCTTTTCCGGCCCGTCGCCCTTGCTTTGCCGACCGCGCCGACGTACGATAAAGTCGGACCCCCGAGGAGCCGCCAGATGCTCCAGTGCAAAGAGTGCGAGTTCTGCCAAGTCGGTCCGGGCGACGAGGTCAAACTCAACTGCAACCCCTTCACGAACGTCAAGGAGTCCGAGTGCCTCCTGAAGTGGCAACTTCTGCGCCTGGACCTCATGACGCGGGCCTACATGGCCACCATCGCCGAGTACCGCAAGATCGCCCCTCTCCAGCAGGAACTCTATCGCCGCATGAAGCAGGAGTTCAAGGAGATGGACGACGCCGACAGTTGGAAGCAGAGCGACGATGAGACGGACGACGAGGATGAGCCCGACCTCGGCGGCATCCCGCCCCTCGACGATCGAATCTAGTTAAGACGCCGTATCTCCAACCGCCGCCGCGTCCGCGCCGCCTCCGGAAAGAGCAAGGCGGCCCCGGAGGGCCGCCTCGCTGGCACGCATCTTCGCCTTGGATGGCTTACTCAATCGCCTGCACGTCCGCCTTGCCGCGGATGACGGTCGGCTCGTCCGTCCGCTGCCACGTGAACCGCTCCACCAGGCGCATCACTTCCGCCAGGTTGATCATCTTTTTGGCCTGTTCGATGCGTTCGCGTCCGGCCAGGCGCTCCGCCCAGTTCAGCAGGACGTCCGCGCCCTGGGCCGGCCTCAGGACGCCCCACCGCGTCACGGGTTCCGACGGAACGGGGTCGCCCGCTTTTTGCATCTCGGCGGCCAGGCTCTCGCCGCCGCCCGACATGGCGTCGAGGCTCTTCTTCACGCCGGCCGTCGTCGTTCCCGCCACGAGCCACGTGTCCGTCACGGCGACACTGATGGCGATGTTGTCGGCTGCATCGCCGAGCACTTTCTCCAGGAACCCCGGCGCTTTGATCACCAGGATCGAAGTGCCGCCATGGGTCTCCTCCTGGACGTCAATTTTCGGGGCGCCCTCGCGCTCCTCCGTGAATGCCGCCAGGATCATCGCCTTGGCCGCCAAGCCGTCCTTGAACGCCTGGGCGACCGCCCGCCCGCTTGCGGTCAGCCGCACGAGGCCCAGGAGGGCCGGCGCTTTGCCGCTCTCGTTCTTCGTGATGGCGATCGCGGCCTCGGGCCCGAGGCCCGACGTGATGGTTTCCATCGTCTGGCCGGGGAACCATCCGCGGATGCCCATTTCGGCCCGGCGGAGCCGCTCCGGCCCCTTTTCGCTCTCGGCGGCCTTCGCCTTGGCCAAGTCCCAGAGGGCCTTCGGACGGAAAGCCGTCGCCACGGCCGCCAGCGTCTCGGCCGGCAGAATCTTCGGGCTCTCCAGAGCCGTCGGTTCGTTCGGCCCGACCTCGCCCGCGCCGCTCACCAGCCGCCACTCAAAGTGCAGCCGCCCGTTCGATTTCGGGTACATGGCGACGGCGCCGGGCCCGCCGCGCGGCTTTGTCTCGGCCGCGTAGGCCCGCACGCGCCAGCCGGCAGGCAGATCCGCCGCCTGCGCGAAATGCCCCTCCGTCCCGAGGACGGCCCCGCCCATCATGGCGTCGAGCACGCGCTCCAGCGCGTCGCCCTCGGCGCCCGACACCAGCAGGACGCCGCCCGCGAACGCCATCCGGTCCACGCGGTCCTCCCGGCGAACCTCCCAGATGGCGACGTCGCGGTAGCGTTTCGCTTCGATGCCGCCCGTCGCATCCACGAGGCGCTGGGCCATCGCGTTCGTGGCCTCGGTCATGAGGACGGCCTGTCGCTTGTCGTCGCCGGCGAGCAGGACGACGGCGCTTCGCCCGCCGAGATACGTCCGCAGGGCATCCTCCTTGGTCATCTTGAGGTCCGCCAGGAGCCGCTCCAGCCGAGCCTCCATTTCCCGGTGCCGCTCGCTCGCCTCGTGCTTGCGGAACGCCTCAGTCTGTTCGAGGGCGGCCCAGAACTTCGAGTCCAGGAGCATCGCCCGCAATTCGGCGGCGTTCACCGTCTCGACGAGCGCCTTGGCGTCGGCCGGCACGAGCGACGCCATCTCGAGCGTCTCCGCGCGCACCCCCGCTGCCAGCACCGCCACGCCCGCTGCTACGAACAACCACCTTGCGCACCTCATCGCTCTCTCCTTTTCCATTGGGCCTGACGCCTTACTTGTTCTCCGTGACGGGCGGCTGGGAGGCAGCGGCACGCGGCACGTCCAGCGCCGACCGTGCCAACCCAACCGGCCCTTCCATGTCGTTCCAGAAAAGTCCCAGGGCGTCCGCGATCGGCGACGTCTGTTCTGCCGGCGCAGGGACGCCCGCCTCTTCCTTGGCCGGTGCTTCCGCGAAGGGCCCCAGCATGGCCGCAAACACCTCGGTCGGCAGGACGGGCTCCGGCCGCGCCGGCCAGAGGACGACGACCGCCGCCACCACCGCCGCGGCCGCCAGCGTTGCCGCCGCGATCCACACCCGGCGGCGGACGGGCCGACGCTCGTGGGCCGATCCCCCAACGATCCGTTCCACAATCGTCGCTCGCCGCGCCTCCATTGGCAGAGCCCCGGCCCCCAGGCGCTCGCCGAGGTCGCGCGCAATCGCGAGGCGCAGCCGGCAGACGTCGCACGATGCCGCGTGGGCCTCGAGATTCGCCGGCAGCGCCGGCGCTTCCTCGCGGTCCAGCCATTGCTCGATGCGTTCGCATTCGCTCGTCATGGTTGGCCTCCGATTTGGGATTGGCTCACGGCCGCCCGCCCCCGGAGCAGCGATTCTGCGCCGCGGCGGACCTCGTTCCGCGCGCGATGGAGCCACGATTTGACCGTGCCCACCGGCACGTCGAGGATGCCGGCGATCGAATCGCAGGATTCGCCCTGCGCGTGGTAAAGAAGAAGGGCCGCCCGCGGCTCGGGGGCGAGTCGCTGAACCGCTTCCCAGATGGCCGCCAGACGCCGCTGGTCGTCCTCCTCGTCGGCGAGGCGCTGCCACGGCTCCAAGGCCGCTGGCGAAGCGAAGGCGGGGTCGAGCGGCACGGTGGGGCGCTCCCGCCGCCACCGTTCGAGCACGAGGTTCGTTGCGATCCGCGCCAGGTACCCTTCGAATCGGCCGCGAGGCGTCCAGTCGGCCAGATTCGCGAGCGCCCGGGCGTAAGTCTCCTGAACGATTTCATCCGCGTTGTCCTCGCGCCGCACCAGCCGCATCGCCAGCGCCCACAGGTCGTCAATCGTCTCCTCGGCGAGCCGGCGCCGGGCGGCCGTGTCGCCTTCCGCGGCGCGTCTGACCAATTCTTCGGCGACGGCGTCGGCCACAACGTGCCCCTTGGGTTTGCTTCGGCCCGTCATATTCTTCAATGCGCGAGAGCCTTTACGGTTTCATTTTACCGGCGCAAGCGGGGCAGGGGGGAAAATTCGGGTCCCGCGTAGGCACCGCGCCGCACGGCCTCCAAAGAGGACGGCGCGGCCGATTGGCCGCGCCGTCCTCTTAGCCTGTCCCCATGCGTTAGATGTCGGGGTGCGGTTGCCAGGGACACTTTCTAGGCACCTTGAGCGAGTTTCATTTCGCGGACCCTCCGCGGACGCAGAGGACGAAGTTCAGTGTCCGGACGACGTCGCCCTGCGGTCCGCGGCCGTGTGGTGCTGACCA
>JAPLMM010000276.1 GCA_026387035.1 Planctomycetota bacterium | reverse complement strand
CGAGATTTCCCGCGAAATGTACAACTACGGCCAACTGCAGGTCGTCTTTGACGACGGCTCGGTCGGGTGGTACGAGGCGGGTTGGGGCCCGATGATGAGCGAGGTGGCGTTTTTCGTCAAGGACGTCATCGGGCCGAAGGGTTGCGTCAGCATCGTCGCCCGCACGGCGAAAGAGCAGGGGACCTCGGCCGACATCGATTCCCACACCCAGGCAAATGCGCTGCAGGTCCACCTGGCGGAGTGCACGCCCGACGGCACTTTTGCCAAACCCGACCGGGTGCTCGACACGCCGGACGAGCCGGACCACCAGGGCCTGTGCGACCGCGAGCAGGCGTACTGGCTGAAGGCGATCCGGGAGGACCTGGACCTTGCTGAGCACTACGAGGCCGCCGTGAACAGCCTGCGGATCGTCCTGGCAGCCGACAAGTCGGTCCGCAGCGGACGCGTGGTGAACCTCAAGTAGTCCGCCGCCCTTTCAGGCGGGCGAAAAAACGGCATGCGCGCAGCGGCGCGCCGAAGTGCGAACACGATGCAAGAAAAGCCCAGGGATTCGAATCCCTGGGCTTCCTCATGCACGTGATCATGCGCAGCGGTGCCGAACCGTTAGCGCGAGCGTTTCTTGCGGTCCTTCTTCTTACGCTTCGAACGCTGCCGCTTCTTGCGATGGTGGCCGCCGAAAAGGTCGATCTGGGCCATCTGTTGGGCGGCCGCCTTTCGCCCCCCGCCGAATCCCGGCGCGCCGGGACCCTGCATCTGGCGCACGAGGTCCTTCACCTGGCCGAAGGATTTCACGAGCCCCGCAACGTCCTGCGGTTCCATCCCGCAGCCGCGCGCAATCCGCCGGCGGCGCGACGCGTCGATGAGGTCGGGCTTTGTACGTTCCCTGTGCGTCATCGAGTGGATGATCGCTTCCGTCTGGTCGAGTTCCTTGTCGTCCACCGGCAGGTCCTTCAGGGCCGACCCCATCCCGGGGACCATCGCGAGGATTTCCTTCAGGGGCCCCATGCGGCGCATCTGCTTGATTTGCTTCAGAAAATCGTCCAGGCCGAACTCCGCCGTGCGGAGTTTTTCCTGCATGCGGGCAGTTTCCTCGGCGTCGACGGCGGCGTGGGCCTTTTCGACGAGGCTCACGACGTCGCCCATGCCGAGGATCCGGCTGGCCATCCGGTCCGGATGAAACTCCTCCAGGCGGTCGAGTTTCTCGCCGACGCCGACGAACTTGATGGGCTTGCCCGTGACCGCCTTGACGCTCAAGGCCGCCCCGCCGCGCGCGTCGCCGTCCAGTTTCGTCAGGATCACGGCCGACAGTTCCAGCGCCGCATTGAATTCCTTGGCGCTCGTGACGGCATCCTGGCCGGTCATGGCGTCGCAGACGAGATAAATCTGGTGGGGCTGGACGGCCCGGGCGATCCGCTTCGCTTCCTCCATCATTGCCTGGTCCACGTGAAGCCGGCCGGCGGTGTCGACGATCACAACGTCGGCGTCCTCGCGCTTCGCCTCCGCGACGCCGTTCTTCGCGATCCGCACGGGATCGCCGATGCCCTCGCTGTAAACCGGCACGTCCACCTGCGAGCCGACAACGAGGAGTTGCTCGACGGCCGCGGGGCGATGGCAGTCGCACGCCACGAGCATCGGCCGGTGACCCTCGTCGCGGATCCGGCGCGCGAGTTTCGCGGCCGTCGTCGTTTTGCCGGAACCCTGAAGGCCCGCGAGCATCAGCACCGTCGGGCCGGGCGAGGCGTAGGGGATCTTTGAATCCACGGGGCCCATCAGGCGGACCATCTCGTCGTGGATGACCTTGACGAAGACATGGTCGGGGCGGAGGGTCTTGAGGACCTCCTGGCCGATGGCCTTCTGGCGGACCTGCTCGACGAAGTCGCCGGCCACCTGGTAGTTGACATCCGCCTCCAGCAGGGCCGTGCGGACGGCCTCGCAGGCCTCCTGGATGTTGCCTTCCGTCAGCCGCCCGCGCCCCGTGAGGCTGCGGAAGACGCCGCCGAGTTTTTCGCTCAGGTTTTCGAACATGGCGCCGCACCTTGCCCCGAACCGCCGCACAGACGCGCCGCGAGAAAACAGTCTAGCAGATTGGCCGCGCGCTTGCAAAGGCCGCGAACGCGCATCGCGCCGGGCAAAAAAATCCCTCGGGGCCGGGCGACTGCTCACCCGCCGAGGCGGGGCCGGTCCCGAGGGAGGTCAATTCCTCACATCGAGCGACCCGCATAATAACCCGCCCCCGGGGCCGAATCAAGCCGAAAATCCGCACACGTTCCCGCCGGACACGCCGACGACGATAACCCCTTGTCCAAAAAAGTCTTACGGTCAACCACGGGCCGTTTTGGCGTCTGGCAGCCCACCGGGAGCCAGAAACCCGCTTTCCACCCCAGCGACGCCCGTAAGCCGTTGCCGGAACAAGGCTTAGGCTAAGCCCGCCGTTTCGGGCGCGGGATTCCGTTGATTCCGGCGGCGCGGAGCCGTAAAAGGGGCTCAAGCCCTGGCACTGCGAGGCCCGGAATGACGTGGACAAGCGCAACAGTGCAGGAGTTTGCCGCGGCCAACGGCCTGCAGGCCCGTGTCCTCGCGATGCCCCAGGACACGCACACGGCCGAGGATGCCGCGCGGGCCCTCGGAACGGACCTTGCGCACATCGCCAAATCGCTTCTTGCGCACCTTTCCGACGGGCGGTTCGTTCTGTGCATCCTGCGCGGCGACCAGCGGCTGGACCGAAAGAAACTGTGCCGCGCCGCCGGGGCGAAGCACATGAGCCTCGCCAAGGCCGACGACGTTCTTCGCGTCACCGGCTATCCCGTCGGGGCCGTCCCGCCGTTCCCCTTGAAGAGCGAAGTGCCCGCGTACATGGACCCGCAGGTGCTCGAAGTGGACATGGTGTACTGCGGCGGAGGCGACGGCGACGCGCTCCTGGAAGTGCCGACGGAGGAACTCGCGCGCGTCACGCGGGCCGAGGCCGTGGACCTCGCGCTCACCTGACCAGGCCTCCGCGGCGAAGGACGTTCAGGACGAGCGTGTCCACGGCGAGGTCGGTTGGGGCGGCGGCGTAGCCGATGCCGCGGTCCGTGCACCACGCCCGCACTTCCTCGCCGAAGCGGCGTGCCTCGGCGATGAGTCGCTCACGCACCTCGGACGCGAGGTGTACGCCCATCGTCTCGCCCGTCTCTGCGTCCTCGACCGCCAGGTCACCAAGGCCGTCCGGGGCGAGGTCCGCGCGGTCCGTCACATGGAGGCACCACGGCTCAAAGCCGTTCGCCTGGAGGGCGAGGAAGGCCCGCTCGTACCCCGCCGGGTCGAAAAGGTCCGAGACGAGGATCGCGAGACCCGCCTTCGACGCATGGGGGAGAAAAGCGTCCACAGCCCGCTTCAGATCCGTGGGCCCGCCCGCGGAGAGCCGCCGGAGAAAACCGAGGACCGAAAGCAGGCGACTCTTGCCGCGGCCGGCGGCCAGATGCCCGCGGACGCCCTCGCTGTTTACTGCGAGGATTTCGACGCGCTCCAGGCTCGCGAGGCCGACGTAGCCGAGCGCGGCCGTCAGGCGCCGCGCGTGGTCGAACTTCGGCGGCCGGCCGGTCGCCATCGAACCCGAGCCGTCCAGGAGGAAGTAGATCGAGAGGTCCTCTTCCTGCTGGCAGAGGCGCAAAAGGAGCCGCTCAAGCCGGCCGAAGGCGGCCCAGTCGATGTGGCGAAAATCGTCGCCCGCGACGTAGGCCCGGTGCTCCGAGAATTCGAGGCCGGGGCCCGTGCGGCGGCCGGCGCGCGAGCCAGCGCTGGTGCCGGCAAAGAGGTGGCGCGCGACGATCCTCAGATATTCCAGCCGCGCGAGAAATTCGGAATCAAACAGGTCATCGGCCATGGTGGCGCCTGTCCCAGCGTGGTTGAAACCGCAAAGGGCGCAAAGCACGCAAAGAATAGAGGATCCTGGGAAAGGCGAAAACCCCAAGGCAGTTTCTTACCGTTCGGCTGTTCCCCTGTCTCTTCTTTGCGCCCTTCGCGTTCTTTGCGGTTAGATTCACGCTTCGGGTTCGGGCACGTGCGCGAGGACGTCCCGGATGACGGCGTCGGGGTTGACGCCCTCGGCCTCGCCCTCGAAGTTCAGGATCAGCCGGTGCCGCAGGGCCGCCGGCGCCATCCGGCGAACGTCCTCGAACGCGACGTTGTAG
>JAPLMM010000275.1 GCA_026387035.1 Planctomycetota bacterium | reverse complement strand
GCGCGCCCGTTGGCCCTACGTCCCGGGCTTCCTGAGTTTCCGCGAGGCGCCGGTGGTGTTGGAAGCGTTCCGGCAACTGAAGACGCGGCCGGACCTTGTAATCTGCGACGGACAGGGCCGGGCGCATCCGCGGCGGCTGGGTCTGGCGTCCCACGTCGGCCTCGCCCTCGGCCTGCCGACGATCGGCTGCGCCAAGAGCCTCCTCGTCGGCGCCGTCCCGCGAGAGCCGGGGCGCCGCCGCGGCGGGCGGGCGCCGATCCTGGACGGCGGCGAACGGATCGGGACGGTCCTTCGCACGCAAACCGGCGTCAAACCCGTTTTCGTGAGCGTCGGCTATCGGATCAACCTCGCGAGCGCGGAGCGGTGGGTCCTCGCCGCGTCGCCCCGGTTCCGCCTGGCCGAGCCCATTCGCGCCGCCCATCGCCTCGTCACCGCGTACAAGGCCTCCCTGGGCGGGCGACGTCCGCGCGCGCCGTGTGTCGTTAACGCCCGCAGATGAGTCCTGCTCTTTCGGGACGAATCTGCGGAAACTCCTCTGCAAAAATCGTATAAGAGATAGGAAGAGTAAGAGAAAGGGGGCGGCCATGAAACGGGCGATTGGTGTGGGGCTGGGCCTGGCGCTCCTCACGCTGGCGGCGGCGCGCGGAGGCCTGGGGCAAGGGACTTCGGGCGGCGATAAGAAGGATAACGCGGAGAAGATCAAGGCGCTCGCAGAGCAGGTGACGGCGGAACCGACGGCGGTATCGAAAGACGCACTGGCGGACCCCACGACAGCGCTCGGGGCAGGCAAGGCGCCCGTGGCACCCCCGGCAACAGCGGACGACGCGGAGGCGAAGCGCAAGGCCCGCGAGGAGGCACTGCGGCAGGCGCAGGAGACGGCGCGGACGCGGCGCGCGCTCGGGACGCCGTCGGGGACCTTTGAGTTCAGCGCGACGCCGCTCTCGCAGGTCCTCCAGATGCTGGCCGCGGCGGGCGGGTTTGCCGTCGTCCTCGACAAGGCGCTCGAGGAGGCGGGGATCGACCTTTCGGCGCACCCGGTAACAATGCACCTGAGCGGGATGCGGTACGAGGACGCGATTTACCTCCTCTTGCCGCGCGAGTGCGGGTACCGCGTGGAGGCGGGGTACGTGCTCGTGACGACGCTGGAAAAATCGTGGCTGCCGCTGAAGACGGTGGTCTATAGCGTGCGCGATGCGGTGACAGTCGTGCCGAACTTCGTGGGCCCGCGGTTCGAGATCGGGGACATCACGTCGCAATCCCAAGGGGGCGGGGGGACGAACATCTTCGGCAACCAGCCCGAGGAGCCGGAGGATGCAACCCAGGCGACGCCGGAACGGATCGTGGACATGGTGAAGCATCACGTGCGAAACGCGAACGATCGGCGGATCGCGACGTGGGACGACGAGGGCGGCCCGGCAACGGTCCAGTACCTGGAAGGGAAACTCATCATCTCGCAGACATACGAGGGCCAGCGGGCGGTAGCGCGGCTGGTGGCGGCAATCCAATAGCGTGAATTAACCGCAGAGGACGCAAAGATCGCAGAGGAAGGATTGAGGGGAAAGGCAAAAAATAAAGGCAGACGAGCGCGGCGGGTCTCCGTACCCGCCGCGATTGTTTTTGGCGGGGCCGCCGCGGGTTTTCGGTTGACGGGCGAGGCCGCGGCCGTTATCCGGTTTCGCCCGCATTTTCTCTACGCACTCCACGGGCTTTGCGGTTAGAGTAGCCGCCTGACAAACGACGAGGCGAGCGAGGAAGAGCATGGACGCGTACGACCCGAAGCGAATCGAGGCGAAGTGGCAGGCGTGGTGGGATGAGCACGCGACGTTCCAGACCGACGGCCCGTCGAGAGCCTCTGGGTCGAACGACCGGGCCCCGCGCGCGCGGAAGTTCTACTGCCTGACGATGTTCCCCTATCCGTCCGGGATGCTGCACGTCGGGCACGGGCGGAACTACATCATCGGCGACGTCGTGACGCGCTACAAGATGATGCGCGGATGCGAGGTCCTCAGCCCGATGGGGTGGGACGCGTTCGGCCTGCCGGCCGAGAACGCCGCCATCAAAAATAAGAAACTCCCCGCGACGTGGGTCCGCGAAAACATCGCCTATATGAAAGGCCAGTTCCGTCGCTGGGGCGTCGGGTACGACTGGCGGCGCGAAGTGAACACGAGCGCGCCGGACTATTACAAGTGGACACAGTGGATCTTCCTCGTGCTGTACGAGCGCGGCCTGGCATACCGGAAGCACGCGCCGGTCAACTGGTGCCCGTCGTGCCAGACGGGCCTCGCGAACGAGGAGGTGGTGGACGGGCGATGCGAGCGGTGCGGGGCGGAGGCGACGCTCAAGGATTTGCCGCAGTGGTTCTTCCGCATCACCCAGTACGCCCAGCGGCTGCTCGAGGACCTGGCGCTCCTGGAGAAGTGGCCGGAGACGGTCCGGACGATGCAGGCGAACTGGATCGGGCGCTCCGAAGGGGCGCGGGTGGAGTTTCGTCTCGAAGACCCCGGCGCGCCGGGGCTGCCGATCTTCACGACGCGGCCGGACACGCTCTGGGGCGTGACGTTCATGAGTTTAGCGCCCGAGCATCCGCTCGTCGCGAAGTTGGTGAAGGGGACGAAACGCGAGAAGGAAGTGCTGGCGTTCTGCGAGCGCGTGCGTCGGCAGCCGGCGGCGACGCGGAGCGACGCGGCGGTGGAGAAGGAAGGCGTCGCGACGGGCGCGTACTGCGTGAATCCGGTGAACGGCGAGAAGGTGCCGCTCTGGGTCGCCAACTACGCCCTCATGGAGTACGGGACGGGGGCGGTGATGGCGGTGCCGGCCCACGACCAGCGGGATTTTGAGTTCGCGAAGAAGTACGACCTGGCGATTCGCGTGGTCATCCAACCGGAAGGCAAGACGCTCCGCACGGAAGAGATGACGGAGGCCTACGTCGAGACGGGCGTCATGGCCGACTCGGGCGACCTTTCCGGCACGCCGACGCCGACCGGCATCCCGGAGGTAATCCG
>JAPLMM010000274.1 GCA_026387035.1 Planctomycetota bacterium | reverse complement strand
ACGTAGGCGCGGCGCATCGCCAGGATGCCCAACTTCCTCTTCATCCGCTCCAGGTCGTCCTCCGAGAGTTCAAAGCCGACGTCGCGGACGTGCGTCTCGATGCCGCGCGACGGGTCGATCAGGGTGATGTTCTCGCGCGTGGGCCCGTGGCCCTCGAAGACTTCGACATGGACGCCCGTCTTGGCGAAACTGCGGGCGAACCGATGCCGGTCGCCCTCGCCGACGAACCCCGTGAGGATGCACGGCGTGCCGAGCGTCCCAAGGAACCGGGCGACGTTGACGGCTTTGCCGGCTGGCTGGATGGAGACGAGCCGGCCTCGCACGTGGCCGCCCACCTCCAGGTCGGGCACCTCGAGGGTGCGGTCGATGGCGGTGTTCAGCGACACGGCGATGATGGGCGGAAGTTCTTTGGGCATGGCTAGGCCGCCGGGCCGGCGTCGAACTCGTCGCCGCGGAACGTCGCGCCGAGGTAGACTCGCTTGACCTCCGGGTCGTTGACGAGTTCCTGGCTCGTGCCGTGGCGGAAGACCCGGCCTTCGTTGACGATGTAGGCGCGGTCCACGATGGAAAGCGTCGCGTGGACGTTGTGGTCCGTCAAGAGGACGCCGATGCCCCGGCTCTTGAGGTTTTTGATGAAGCCCTGGATGTCGAAGATGGCGATGGGGTCGACGCCGGTGAACGGTTCGTCCAGGCGGCTGAGGCTGGGCCGGGTGACCAGGGCGCGGGCGCGTTCGAGCCGCCGACGCGCGCCGCCCGACAGTGTCCGGGCGTGCTGGCGCGCCAGGTGCGACAGGCCGAAGTCCCGCAAGAGTTCGGCGGCGATGGCCTCTCGCTCCGTCCGCGCCAGGTGCATCATCTCGAGGATCGCCAGGAGATTCTCCTCGACGCTGAGGCGTTGGAAGATGCTCGGCTCCTGCGAGAGGTACCCCATGCCTCGGCGGGCGCGCTGATACATGGGGAAGCGGCTGACGTCTTCGCTCTCGAAGATGACGCGTCCGGCCTCGGGGGGGATCATGCCGACCGTCATCTTGAAACTCGTGGTCTTGCCGGCGCCGTTCTTGCCCAAGAGGCCGACGATCTCCGCCTCGTTCACGCTGAATGAGACGTCGTCGACGACCTTCCGGCCTCCGTAAACCTTCACGAGGCCCGTCACGTTCAGAAGTTCCAAGAATGCCCTCCGCCTATTGAACCGCGGACCCACGATACACGCCCACCGGGGGCGTTGCAAGCCTCTGCCCAGGGCCTGCCGCGCTCTTCTTCAACCGCAAAGGGCGCAAAGAACGCCAAGAAAGGCAGGACTGGGGAACGGCACTACTGCATGTGTCGGATGCCTTCTGCTGTCCTTCGTTTTGCGTTCCCCAATTGCGTTTTTCTTTGCGTTCTTTGCGCCCTTTGCGGTTAAGCAGCGTCTCAGTGGACGAAGCGCCAGCCGGTCGGGTCCGGCATCAGGGGGACCGCCAGAGGCGTCCGCCGACCCGCCGACGGCCAATACACGAAGAAGGCCTTGCCCACCAGGTTGCGGTGGGGGACGACCGGCCGAGCGATCGTCCACAATCGGCAATCGGAGGAGTTGGGGCTGTTGTCGCCGAGGACGAAGAACTCGTCGGGCAGCAG
Source organism: Planctomycetota bacterium (assembly GCA_026387035.1). NCBI lineage: Bacteria > Pseudomonadati > Planctomycetota > Planctomycetota bacterium. The sequence goes on along the minus strand of JAPLMM010000274.1, from coordinate 33 downwards.
GCCGAGGGGATGGCCTTCGGTGGCGTTGCCCGG
>JAPLMM010000273.1 GCA_026387035.1 Planctomycetota bacterium | reverse complement strand
ACGCTGGCCCTGCTGGGGCTGGGCGCCCTGGCCCTCGTTCGTCGCAAGCGGTAAGCGTTCCCAATTGTAGCGTGTGAGTGATAAGTCAACGAGAGTCCGCCGGCGGCCCGTACGGGTCGCCGGCCCAGAGAAAAGGAAGGGTAAGAAGATGAAGAAGATTATCGTAGTCTTGGGAGTTTTAGCGATGCTGGCGAGCCAGGCCTCGGCGTCGCCGTTTGCCTTGGTGAAGATGACGACGCTGGGCGGCTCGTCCTCGGCGGACGTGATGGTGGGCGATACGGTGGACTACCAGATCACCGTGGAGCTAGCCCCACTCACCACCGTCAACACCAGTTCGACGCCGGCCCGGACGATTACCAACCGGGTGGTTGGCGTGGACGGGATCGGCAGTTGCCGGTTCAACGTGCAGCAGTCGTTGAGCGATGCGGTGCAGGTGTCGTTCCTGGCGGCGGCGTCGTTGCAGAACGGGTACGACGCGCCGACAGTTTCCACGGGCGGCACGCTGGTGCCCCGTGGCAACGGGTTCATGGACCTGGACACGGTCAAGGCGGCGCTGATGACGGGCGCGGCGTACAAGGGCGTGTCGGCGCCGGTGGTCCTTGCCACGGGTTCGTTCGTGGTGGAGGAAGGCGCTATCGGCGACAGTTCGACGATTCATCTGAGCTACAAGTCGCCGAACCAGAGCCCCGGCTCCATCAGGTACAACAACGCCACGTTGGTGACGGCCAGCGTTAGCGCCACGGACCCGTACTTTGGTTTTACGGGTCTGACGCTGAACGTGATTCCGGAGCCGGCCACGCTGGCGTTGCTGGCGTTGGGCGGAGTGCTGGCGATTCGTCGTCGGCGGTAGTTTGCAGCCGGCCTAGGCCCCGCCTAGGCGGGTACGCCCCGGCGTTGTGCCCGGCATTCCGGGCCTTTCGGCCGGTGGCGGCAGAGTGGGAAAAAGACGGGCGGTCCGGCCCCTCGGCAAGCTCGGGGTAGGGTGGGGCCGTCCGTCCATGTTTTTGTGTTGCTGCCGGGCGGAGGCCCGGCTGGGCATGGGACGGTACTTCGCGTACTGCAGCCATCGGCGGCGACACAGAAGCCTGGACCGACGGACGCTGGGGAGCGTGTACGGCCTGGCAGAGCCGGGGGCGGGCGAGGAGCTTCCGGTGCAGCCGGCGAGGCGAGGCAGAATCGAGACAGGCGGCGGACGTTCCGTCGCCGCGCGTGCTGCCGTGGCTCCGGTCGCCGTTGGGGCTCCCTCCCCAACGGGGGCGTGACCCTGGCGACGGTTCCACCTTGTTCCAGGCTGGAGACTGTCCAGCGCATGGGGACAAGCTAACCCTTAGAGAAAGGAGACCGTAAATGCTTACGTCCGCCCGTCCGTTGTCGCGTCTGGTCCGTCTGGCCGCCCTCATTCTCGTACCGGCCCTCCTGGCGGCGTCCGTCCCCGCGTTCGCCAAGGCCGTCGTCGAAAAGGGCGACCGCATCGTCGTTGTCGGCGACTCGATCACCGAGCAGAAGCAGTACTCGAAGTTCATCGAGGATTACCTCACGATGTGCGTGCCGCAACTCGACCTCTGGGTCTTCCAGTTGGGCCGGGGCGGCGAGACGGCCGGCGGCTTCGTCAGGCGCATGGACCAGGACCTCTTCCCCTTCAAGCCCGACGTCGTCACCACCTGCTACGGCATGAACGACGGCCGGTACCGGGCGTATGAGGAAGGGATCGGCAACGAGTACCGGGCGCAGATGCAGCGGATCCTCGACGCCGCCAAAAAGGCCGGCGCGACGGTCGTCGTGGGTTCGCCCGGCGTGGTCGACACGAAGACGTGGCGCGGCCCAGCCGACGTGTACAACGATAACCTGGCGCACCTGCGCGACATCGCCCGCGACCTCGCCAAGAACGCCGACATGCCCTTCGCCAACGTCCACGATGCGATGATGGACGTCATGAAAAAGGCCAAGGCCGCCCGCGGCGAAGACTATTACGTCGGCGGCAAGGACGGCTTCCACCCGGCGCCCAACGGCCATCTCGTCATGGCCTACGCCTTCCTCAAAGCGATGGGGTTCGACGGCGACCTGGGCACGATCACCATCGACACGGCCGGCAAGGCCACCGCCACCGGCGGCCACAAGGTCCTCTCGTCCAAGGGCGGCAAGGTGGAACTCGAGAGCACCCGCTACCCGTTCTGCTTCTTCGGCGACGGCGCATCCCCGGACTCGACGCGCAGCGTCCTGCCCTTCTTCAATTTCAACAAAGACCTGAACCGCCTGACGCTGGTCGTCAAGGGCCTCAAGGGCGGCAAGGCCAGGGTCGCGTGGGGTCCCGGCGCGCCGGAATCGAAATCCTTCACGGCCGAGGAACTGGCCCAGGGCATCAACCTGGCCGCCGAGTTCCTCGACAACCCGTTCTGCGAGGCCTTCCAGAAGGTCGACGGCGCGGTCGCCGCCAAACAGAAAAACGAGACGTGGCTCATCAAGTCCAACCGCATGGCGCCCGCCGGAACGCCGGAGGCCAAGAACCCCAGATGGTCGGCTGAAGTCCTGGCAAAATACGACGCCCTGGTCAAGGCCGTGCACGAGGCCGTCGTGCCCGTCAAACACACGCTGACGGTGACGCCGGAGTAGGCCACGTCATCCGAACCGTGCTGAACGGCCTGGGCACGCCGAACTACCGCCTCCGCGAGGTGCGGTAGGAAAGTGCCTGAGTTCCTGAGTGCCTGAGTACCTAAGGGGGAACGGACGATGGGGACCGCGCGGAGCGAACCGGGGAAATCGGGAGTCAAGAGTTACCGGGATCTCGTGGCCTGGCAGAAAGGGATGGACCTTGCAGGCCTCGTGTACCGGGCGACGACGCGTTTCCCCTCGGAGGAACGCTTCGGGCTCGTGGCGCAGATGCGGCGTGCGGCAGTGTCGGTCCCGGCCAACGTCGCCGAGGGGTTCGGAAGAGGGGGACGGGCCGATTTCAGGCGCTTCGTTCTTATGGCGCGCGGCAGCCTGTTCGAATTGCAGACCCACGGAGAGTTGGCCAGGCGTCTCGGATGGCTCAAGGGCAAGACGCTGACGCTTCTGCGACAGGGCAGCCAGGAGTTGGACGCGATTCTGAGAGGACTCATCCGCGCGCTTGGAAAAACAAAATAGGCTGAGAGGCTGCCGTGACTCAGGCACTCAGGCACATAGGCACTCAGGCACTCGCCGTTCAATGGTCGTCGGGGTAGTACGGCTCGATGTGGACGGTGACGTGGGTGGCGCCGGGGACCTCGCGGCGGATAGTCTGCTCGACCTGCTGGGCCACGGCGTGGGCGTCCCGGACGGACATCGCCGGGTCCACCTCGACGTGCAATTCCATGTGGGTTTCCAGACCGCTGCGGCGGGTCATCAGTTTTTCGGTGTCCTTGACGCCGGGGACGCTCAGGGCGGCGCGGCGGATGGCGGCGAGGGTCTCGGCATCGGCGGCCTCGTCCAGCAGCACCGACGCCGTCCGCATGAACGTGTACACCCCCATGCCGCAGATGATCAATCCGATGATGACAGCCGCCAGCGGGTCGAAGATTCGCCACGCGGGACCCAAGAGCAGTGCGGCCCCGATGCCGATGAGGGCCGGAATGCTGGTGATTGCGTCGCTGCGGTGATGCCAGGCGTCGGCGATGAGGCTCTCGGACTTCAGGCGCCGGCCGATGCGGATCTTGTACCGGAACATCGCCTCCTTGCCGACGATGGTGGCGAGGACGAACCAGATCGTGAACATCCTGGGAAAACTCCCCTCGGTCGGCCAGAAGATCTCGGAGATTCCCCGGTATCCGATCAGGATGCCCGCCAGGAGGAGGACCGCGCCGATGGCCTGGGCGGCGATGAACTCCGCCTTGCCGTGGCCGTACCGGTGCTTGTCGTCGGCGGGCTTCCGGGCCGTCCGCAGGCCGCCGACGACCACGAGGCTGGCCAGACTGTCGCTCAGACTCTCGGCGCCGTCCGCGACGAGAGCCTCGCTCATTCCGAAAATGCCCGCAATCAGTTTCGCCACGCCCAGCACCACGTTGCCGCCGATGCACAGCCACGTGGCGAACGACGCTTGGCGGTAATTCGCCTGGATGGCCTCGCCCGCTTCCATGGCGACATTCTAACGCGGGACGGACGGCAGACCACCAAAAATCGCCCCTTCGGAAGCGGGGCCTGACCCCATTATTCGTGGTGTGTGGCACGGCCGGTCTTGCTTGCCACGCCGTAGCCCCGGCGCGCCGGGACGGAGGCGGGCCCGGCCCTGCGGGGCGCACGGCGGGGCAAGACCCGCCGTGCCACACCCCCATCGCAGGTCTTCGCGCGCGTGTGGCACGGCCGGCCTTGCTTGCCCGCCGTAGCCCCGGCGCGCCGGGACGAAGGCGACTGACCGTGAAAACCGGCGAGCAAAGTCCCTCCGTTTGCGTTATGCTGTTCAAGCCGCGAAGCGGCGCATGATGGTAGCCACGGGCGCGCTTGTCCGGCGTAGTCCCGGCGCGCCCCTGGCAGGGGTACGGCTCCTGCCGTGGCCCGCGGGACGAAGCCGGAAGCCCGTGGAAAAGAGCGCCGCAAATCCATCCATTTATGTTATGTTGTCGGAGCCCTGGAGGGGCGATTGAAAGGACCGCCTGATGGGCCACACCTACTCGAATCTCCTTGTCCACGCCGTCTTCGGCACGAAAGACCGGCGTCCGACGATCCACGAATCCTTCCGCACGCGCCTCCACGAATACCTCGGCGGCATCGCCCGCGAAGAATTCGGCCGGGCTCTCCAGATCGGTGGCACATCCGACCATGTCCACGGCCTGATCCTGCTGCGCACCGACGTGGCCGTCGCGGACGCGATGCGCGCGTGGAAGAGCCTTTCTTCCGGCTGGGTTCACAAAACCTTTTCCGGCGAGGGGGACTTTGCGTGGCAGAATGGGTACGCCGCTTTCAGCGTCAGCGAATCCGACGCGGACCAGGTCAAAAGTTACATCGCGAATCAGGAATCGCACCACCGGAAACAGACGTTCGAAGAGGAGTTTCTGGCGCTCCTGGAGCGTCACGGCATCGAATACGATCCGCGCTCCGTGTGGGATTGATTCAATCGCCCCTGCCGGGGCTCAAGAAAAAATGAGGGAATGTTGTGGACCCTCGCGTTCCACGGGTTTGCACCCGTGGCTATCGTCAATCGCCGCTCCGCGGCTCATAATAGATGCCCCGGCGTGCGCGTAAGGAGCGCCCAGAACGCGCCGTCGTGGTCGGCGGCGGGGAGGAGTTGTTCGGTCGCGTCCAGGCGCCACGGCGGATGGGTATGGAGGAAGGCGCGGACGACGCCTTCGTTCTCCTCCGGCTCCAGGCTGCAGGTGGAATAGACGAGCCGGCCGCCGGGGCGGACGCGGGAAGCCGCCAACACGAGCAGTTCGAGTTGCCGGCGGGGCAATTCCTCGAGGTCCGCCGGACGCAGTCGCCACCGCGCCTCGACGCGCCGCGCGAGGACGCCCGTATTGGAGCATGGGGCATCCACGAGGGCGGCATCGAAGCCCTTCGCCGGGGCCGCCTTTTCAAGATCGTCCGCGAGGCAGACGGCGAGGTTCTTCGCGCGGCGCGCCGCGGCCATCTGCCGGAGCGGATCGAGTTTCTCGGGGCTGCGGTCGCATGCGACGACACGTCCCTCGCCGCGCATCGCCTCCAGGATTTGAGTCGTCTTGGTTCCCGGCGACGCGCAGAGGTCGAGCACCTCCTCGTCCGGCGCCGGCCGGAGCGCTTCGACGGCCAGCATGGCGGAAGGGTCCTGGATCGTGAGGGTTCCGTCGGCCAGGAGGGATTCCAGTCTCGCCGGGTCCAGGTCCGAAACGTCGAGGCACCACGGCCGGACAAGGCCGGCCGTGCCACACACGCGAAAACCTGCGATGGGGGGTGGCACGGCGGGTCTTGCCCCGCCGTGCGCCTCGCACGGCCGGACAAGGCCGGCCGTGCCACACAAGAGCGATTGCAGGAGCGCCTCGGCATCGGGGCGCATCGGGTTGGCGCGGGCGAAGAGGCGAGGCCGGCGATTGTTCCACCGGCAGATCGCCTCGGCCTCGCCGCCGAACGCTTCGAGCCAGCGCGCGACGAGCCAGTCGGGATAGGAGTAGGCGGCCCCGAGGAAGGCGGCGCGATCCTCGCGCGGATCGGGGAGGACCGGCTCGCGGAGTCGGACGACGCCGCCGTCCGGGTGCGGCACGGCATCCGAAGCGAAAACCGGCGGCCTTGTCGCCGGACTTCCTGGTGCGTGCGGTGCGTCGTGCGGCCTCCGCGGCCTCGTTGACCGCCGCATAGGCCGGCACGCGGTCGAGAAACAGCAGTTGAAACGCCCCGAGTTCCAGGATGGCGAGCAGCGCGGGCTGGATCGTCGTGGCGCGGCGTCCCTTGCCGCGGGCGTGGCTGACGAACAGGCGCAGGGTGCGGCGATGGCGGACCACGCCGGCCGCCAACTGCGTGGCGAGGGCGCGGTCGCGCGGCTCCAGATCGGTTTCCTCGAAGACGGCATGGAGGGCGTCGCGGAGGAAGGTCCGCGTCTTCCGGGCCCGGCGAAGGGCATCCAGGGCGGCGCTGCGGGCGGACGGCGTGGCGGGCGTCACCGGAGGAACCATCGGACGGCCTCTTCGACCTCGCGGAACTCGATGGTCGTATCCTTGCACGGGCCGCACGGCCACTCGATCGAGCGGGCGAGGACGGCCTTGGGCAGCGAGGCGAAGATGCCCGCGCGCAATTCCTTGCCGCAGGCCACGGCCACGATGGCCTTGACCGACGCGTCCGCGGCGCGCTGGGCGGCGAGGCGGCCCCCCGTCGCCATGGACACCTGGACGCCGCACCGCTCGCCCAGTTCGAGAAAGCGGGTGACCAGACATTGGCCGCAGCGCCGGCAGTTGGCGAGGTCGTCGGTGATGTTGGCGTCGCACGCGGAGCGCTGGAGGCACCGCGAGAAAAGGACGAGCACCTCGCCGGGCTTCGAGCGGGTGCGGCGAAG
>JAPLMM010000272.1 GCA_026387035.1 Planctomycetota bacterium | reverse complement strand
TAGCGCGCGGCGTTCACATTTAGCCGCCCGCCTTGCTTGCCCGCCGTAGCCCGGAGGGCGAAGGAGGGGCGGGCGCGTATTGTGCCGTTCGCCCGGCCTCGCTCGTACAACAGTTCGAAAGGGCAGGGGATGATGAAACTTCAGCGGGCCGCCGGCCTCGCCGCCGCCTTCCTCGCCCTCGCCTCCGCCGCCGCCCGCGCCGAAAACTGGCCCCAGTGGCGCGGACCGTTCTTCAACGGCTCCACCACCGAAACCAACCTCCCCGAAAAGTTCAGCCCCACCGAAAACTGCGTCTGGACCGCTCGCCTCCCCGGCATCGGCGCCTCGACGCCTGCCGTCTGGGGCGACCGCGTCTTCGCGACCGCCCAGGCCCCCGCATCCAAAAAGACCTTCGCCCTCTGCCTCTCCGTGGCCGACGGCTCCATCCTCTGGCAACACGAAATCGGCGACGGCACAAACTTCGCCCGAGGCAACACCGCCGCCTCCCCTTCCCCCATCGCCGACGCCGACCGCGCCTACTTCTACTTCGGCACGGGCGACCTGGCGGCCTTCGACTTTGCCGGCAAACCCCTCTGGCGGCGCAACATCGCACGCGACCACGGTCCGTTTGAGATCAAGTTCGGCTACGCCTCCAGCCCGCTCCTCTTCGCCGGACGCCTCTACGTCCCCGTCATCCACGGACGCGAAAGCGCAGGACAAATGGGCATCTCTTATCTCCTCTGTATCGACCCCGCCACCGGAAAGGACCTCTGGAAACACCGCCGTCCGAGCGACGCCGACACCGAGGCCAAGCAGGCCTATACCACCCCCGTTCCTTTCCATGTCGCCGGACGCGCCCAGATTCTCCTCACCGGCGCCGATTACGTCACCGCCCACGACCCCGCCACCGGCGAGGAACTCTGGCGTTCACCTTCCTACGATCCCCAAAAGCATATCCTGTTCCGCACCGTCGCCTCGGCCGTCGCCGCCGGTGAGACGGTCTTCGTCGCCGCTCCACGCAACACCAAGTCGCACGGCCTGACGATCGGACCCGACGGCCGGCCCGTCGCCAACGCCTGGGCCTGGTCCATCGACAAGAACGCCCCCGACGTCTGCACCCCCGCGGTGTACGACGGAAAGTTCCTTGTCCTCGACGGCGACAGCCGCTACATCCTTCGCGTCGATCCCGCCGGCGGCCAAATCCTCCGACGCGAGCGCATCAAGGACGCCGCTGTCTTTCAGGCCTCCCCCACCGTCGCCGACGGCAAAATCTACTGCATCAGCATGGACGGCGAAGTCGTCGTCCTCGCCGCCGACGACTTCAAGGTCCTCCACCGCGCCGACTTCGGCGGCAAAGAGTGCCGCTCCGCCATCGCCGTCGCCGCCGGCCGACTCTTCATCCGCACCCCCGACCGCCTCTTCTGCATCGTTCGCCCGTAGCGCCCCCGCGCGCCGTACACTTGCCGCGCGCCTGGTTCGCCGCCCCGCGCCACATTTAGCCGCCGCGCTTGCGCGGCGCGTATTGTGCCGTTCAGCCGCCCGCGCGCCGCTCGCCGGGTGCCACTGGTCCCGGCGCGCCGGGACCCGCCAGTGCTTCTCCCGCCCCGCGCGCCTGGTTCGCCGCCCCGCTTGCGGGGCGCTGGCCGTTCGCAGTGTGCCGCGCGCCTGGTTCGCCGCCCAGTTTACTGGGCGCGCGCCTCCATCACTTCAACGAACATCCTGCGAATCCACTCCGGCGTGTTCCGGTTGAACGACTCGACGTGTTTGCGGCGAGTGAAATAGTAAAACGCCATCGCGCCCTGCGCCAGCACGCTCACCACGATCAGGACCGAATAGAACCCGTACACCGCGTACGGCGCCCACGTCTCGATGAGCGCGTCGATCTGGCGCGCCATGTCCGGCATCGAGGTCAACTGCGACCGCACCTCCGGCGAAATCGCCGCCGACTTCACCCCCTCCGCCGAAAACGACGCCATCTCCAACAGACAGTAGAACAGAATCACCCCCGCCAGTGGACCGCGATCACCCCCGCCACGACCACCAGGCCGCTGAGACTCGGGCTCACCACGACGAACGGCAACGCTGCCAGGCCGATCGCCAGCGTCGTGATGGCCGAACTCCGCGCCACCCGCGCCGCTCGATTCACCTTCCGCCGACGCCCCGCCGCCTCCCGCACGAGCCCCCACTCCCGCTCGCCGATCGGCGACGCCTCTTCCCCGCCTCCCGCCAAACCCTTCGGTGTTTCCATGGCCTCGTTCGCCCTTGCCTGGTTCCTCATCCAAGACACTCTTCGGCCACTTCGCCGTCCTTTCTTTACGAACTCGCGCCCCTTTTCCGCCGCGCCACCCCAGGAATTTCCTGAGCGACACATCTCGGATTTTTCTTGACATCGTTCGGGCCGTGGGGGATACTTCCAGACTGTGACCGAAGGTCAGAGCCATCTGACCGCCGGGCAGACATATCCACCACGTTCCATCACGTGGGGGGGGATGCACATGGCTCGCCAAGTCGAGCGGCGGAGCCGGTTCGCGTGGCGGCTGGCGTCTGTCGGCATCGTAGTTTTTCTGATTGTCTCCGGTTTTGCCGCGACCCAATCCCAACCCGCATCGGAAGACTGGAAGGTTTTTGACCGCCCCGGCAAGTTTATCACGGCCCTCTGCGCCGCCGACGAAGCCCTCTGGATCGGGACCGAGGATATGGGCCTCTGGCGGCTGGACCTCTCGGCCGATCCCACGCAGCCGGACGCCTGGAGGCAGTTCATCGGCAAGGACGGTCCGAAC
>JAPLMM010000271.1 GCA_026387035.1 Planctomycetota bacterium | reverse complement strand
GGACCGAGCCGAACAGGGAGAATTCCGTAACCTTCCACCGGCGGCAGAAATCCCTCACCTTGTCCATGGGGATGTCAATCTGGACGGGCATTCCTCATCCTGCCTCTCATGCCTGGCCCGGCGCGCGTGCCGCGCCATCTTCCTGCGCTTACTTCATAAATTGGCAATCGCCCATCATACGTTTTTGTTCGGCCGTTTCAAGCCCATGGAGGGCCTTGGGCTTGCGGTTCCCCGCCTCACGTCCGGGCGCACACCTCGCCGCGGTTGCAGGCGCCGGGGGCGGATTCGACCTCGCGGCCGGGCTCCAGCGACCTCACGAGCACCTGCTTGGAGCGGCTGCGGTCGCGGAACACCGTGATGCCCTTGCAGCCGGTCTCGTAGGCCATCTGGAAGATCTCCGAGACGTCCGCCACCGTGGCCTCGAACGGCAGGTTGACGGTCTTTGAGACCGCGTTGTCCACGTGTTTCTGGAAGGCCGCCTGGACCTGGACGTGCCACTTCGGCTCGATGTGCAGCGCGGTGACGAACAGCCGCGCGAGGTCCTCGGGGATGCCCTTGACCTGGGCCAGCGTGGGGCTGGCGGCGAGACGATCCAGCAGGCGGGGGCTCCAGAAGCCGCGCTGCCGCGCGGTTTCCTCGAACAGCGGGTTCACCTCGAACAGCCGCGCGCCGTCCAGCACGTGCCGCTCCATGGCCAGGGCGAAGATCGGCTCGATGCCCGAGGAGCACCCCGCCAGGATTGAGAGCGTGCCGGTGGGGGCGACGGTCGTGCGGCAGGCGTTGCGGTACGCGGGCGATTCCGGCCGGTCGTAGATGCTCCCCGGAAGGTTCGGGAACGGGCCGCGCTCGGTCGCCAGGTCGGCGCTGGCGCGGTCGGCCTCGGCCCGGATGAATCGCATGACCTCCTCCGCCACCGCCAGGGCCTTCGGCGAGTCGTAGCGCACGCCCATCCGGACCAGGAGGTCCGCGAAGCCCATGATCCCGAGGCCGATCTTGCGGTTGCCGTGGACGACGTCGGTGATCTGAGGCAGGGGGTACAGGCTCTGCTGGATGCAGTCATCCAGGAACCGCACGGCCAGGCGGACGATGGCCTGGAGGTAATCCCAGTCGATGCCGCCCGCGCGGACGACCTTGTTGAGGTTGACGGAGCCCAGGTTGCAGGCCTCGTAGGGCAGGAGGGGCTGCTCGCCGCACGGGTTGGTGCACTCGATGGGCCCGAGGCGGGGGGTGGGGTTGTCGGCGTTGATGCGGTCGAGGAAGATGGCCCCAGGGTCGCCGGTGGCGTGGGCCTGGCGGGTCATGGTTTCCCAGATTTGGCGGGCCGGCACGCGCAGCATGGCGCGGCCGCCGTGGGGATTGAGGAGGTCGAACAGGGCGCCCGTGCGGACGGCCTCCATGAAGGCGCGGGTGCAGGCGATGGAGATGTTGAAGTTTTCGAGTTCGCCCTCCTCGGTCTTGGCGCGGGAGAACCGCTCGACGTCCGGGTGGTCGCACCGCAGGACACCCATGTTGGCGCCGCGGCGAAACCCGCCCTGGCTGATCGCTCCGGTCGCATAGTTGAAGACCTTCATGAAACTGATGGGGCCGGAGGCCTTGCCGCTGGAGGATTCCACGAGGTCGCCGGCGGGTCGGATGCGGCTGAACGAGAAGCCGGTCCCGCCGCCCGACTTGTGGATGATGGCGGCGTACTTGATGGCGTCGAAGATCTTGGCGATGTCGTCCTCCACCGGCAGCACGAAGCAGGCGGCCAGTTGCTGGAGGCGGCGCCCGGCGTTCATCAGCGTGGGCGAATTCGGCAGGAATTCCAGCCGCGCCATCACCCCGTAGAACTGTTCTTCGGCCACGTGCACGTCGTGGGCGGTGCCCCAGTTGATTTCGGCCTGGGCGATGTTGGAGGCGACGCGGCGGAACATGTCTTCGGCCGACTCGGTCGGCTCACCGCGATCATCCTTTTTCAGGTACCGCCGCTGGAGCACGAGGCGCGCGTTGTCCGAGAGGTCGATCCGCTCGGGGGTTGCGGCAGGGAGGATTGGAATTTTCATGGTTCACCCGCCATCGATTGCCCATCCCTCACGAATCATGCGATCGGCTGCACGGCGCCGCCGTCCGCCGCCGGGGGCGCTATCCCGGGGGATTGCCTTGGCCGGCCTCGGGCGGTGGGGGTTTGTTGTCGGCGGGTGCATCGGCGGCGAGTCCGTCATCGTCGGCCGGGGGCGCCGGCTGGGTTCGCCCGGTCGAATCTTCGACCTGGTCGATTCCGCCCTGGCCGGTCTCGCTTGACGGGGCATCGCCCGCCGGGCCGCCGCCCAGTACGGGCGGGCGTACTGGCCCGCAAGGCGCCGCATCGCCCTCGCCGGGGACCTGCGGAGCGTCCTTGGCCGCATCGGGTTCCTTGCGGCCCATGAGTTCGTCCTCGGAATAGAGGGGGCGGAAGGTCTCGATCTCGGGCACGTGGATGGACTCGAGGATCTGGTCGAACTCGGTCTTTTCGAGTTCCACATCGTCCATCAGGTCGCGGAGGTTCTCGACCTGGCGGGCCGAGGGCCGCCGCGGCCCCTTGCGTTCGAGGGCCTCCCTGGACTTCGCGGCGCCGCGCGGCGTCCGGGGCGCCGCCGGCTCGGCCGCCGGGTCGCGCAGGAACAGGCGGACGTCCTTGAAATCGACCTCCTGCTCGGCGCCGATCCGCCGCTGGCGCACGAGTTCCAGGACCGCCAGGAACATCGTCACGAGGTAGATGCGGCTGTGGCCGCCCGTGAACAGTTGCGAGAAGAGGAGGGACCGCTCGGCCTCGATGCGGGCGAGGAGTTGCCGGGCGGCCTCCTCCACGGGCGTGTCGTCGTAGACGACCTCCCGCGGCTGGGAGTAGCCGAGCGTCCAAATCACCTGGTCGAAGGCGCTGATGAGGTCCCAGATTTCGACGCCCTTGAGGAGTTCGGCCGGGGCCTACATGTCGGACTCTTCCGCCAGGTCCGCCAGCAGCCGGTCGTCGAACTGCCTGGGAAACCGGCGGGCCATGTCGCGGCCGCGGTCGTCGAGCAGGGCCGCGGCCTCCTTGAAGCGGCGGTATTCCAGGAGTTGGCGGATGAGGGTCTCGCGGGGGTCCTCCTCCAGTTCCGCCTCCTGGCCTTCCTCGGGCGCGGGCGGGCGGGGCAGCACGGCCGCGCTCTTCAGTTCCAGCAGCGTCGCCGCCAGGACGATGAAGTCGCCGGCCAGTTCGATGTCCAGCGACTTCAGCACGTCCAGGTAGGCGATGTACTGGTCGGCGATCCGCGCGATGGGGATGTCGCGGATGTCGACCTCCTCGCGGCGGATGAGGTAGAGAAGGAGGTCCATCGGACCATTGTAAATGTCGAGGTCAACTTTGTACGCCATGCGAATCCTGCCTTCCCCCCCGGCGTAAGAGTTCCAAGTTTCAAGTTCCAAGTTCCAAGTGAACGGCCCGTTTACGTCGCCGTTTTCAACTTGGAACTTGGAACCTGGAACTTGGAACTGCCGTCGGCGCCGTTTGATTGGTCATTGGTGCTTGGTCATTGGTCATTCGGCGCTACAATTTTCCGAGCCCCGTCAGTTCCTTGATCTCATCGAGCGTTTCGCGTGCCGCGGCCTGCGCCTTGGCGGCCCCTTGTTCCAGGATGGCGTGCAGCGTCTCCGGGTGGGCCTCGAGGTCCGCGCGCTTGGCCCGCGGCTCGGCCAGGAACGCGGTCAGGACTTCGGCCAGGTGCTTCTTACAGTCGGTGCAGCCCCACTTGGAGTTGCGGCACTGGTCGGCCACGCCGTCGTAGGCCGCCGGGTCGAACACCTTGTAGTACTCGCAGACGTTGCAGGACTCGGGGTGGCCGGGGTCGGCGAGGCGGATCCGCAGCGGGTCGGTGATCATCGACATGACCTTCTTGCGGATCGCCTCCGGCGGGTCGGCCACGTCGATCTGGTTGCCGTAACTCTTGGACATCTTGCGGCGGTCGAGGCCCAGCAGGCGCGGGCTGGCGGTGAGTTTGGCCTGGGGCTCCACGAGGACGTCGCGCCCGACGAGGTTGTTAAACCGCCGGACGACCTCGCGGGCCAGTTCCAGGTGGGGCAACTGGTCCTCGCCCACCGGCACGAGGTTGGCCTTGTAGAGGGCGATGTCCGCCGTCTGGAGCACTGGGTAGCCCAGGAAGGCGTAGTTGTGGATGTCCCTGGACACCAGTTGCTGCATCTGTTCCTTGTAGGTCGGGTTGCGTTCGAGCCAGGAGATGGGCGTGTAGGCCGAGAGGATGAGGTGCAGTTCGGCGTGCTCCGGCACGTCGCTCTGGCGGAAGATGACGCTGCGCTGGGGGTCCAGGCCGCAGGAGATGAAGTCGATGAGCACCTCGCGGGTGTTGGCGGCGATGGGCCCGGGCGCCTCGTACTCGCTCATCAGCGCGTGGTAGTCGGCGATCATGAAGAAGCAGTCGTAGTCGTCCTGGAGCATCCGCCAGTTCCAGAGGGCCCCGACGAGGTTCCCCAAGTGCAGGCGCCCCGTGGGGCGCATGCCGCTCAGAATGCGTTGACGACGCTGGCGCGTATCAGCCATCGCTATTTCCCTGTGTACAGCCACATGTTTGCAAGAAGATGGCCCGTTCCTGTGTCGCCCGCCAGAAGCACCATGAGGTGCACCGCGGGCGTATACAGAAAGCCTGGAAAAACAAGCCAGTTCAGGAGAAGGAGAATACCGAGGATGATCATGGTTGTGTTTCGGCTTTCTTCGAATCTCGCCGAAGCCGTCGCGGGGAGCAGGTTGCTCAGCACGTGCGATCCGTCCAGAGGATGCAGCGGAAGAAGATTGAACATCGCAAGTCCCAGGTTAAGAAGAATGCCCCACCCCATCATTCCCCAGAGAATCCCTGCCAAGCGGCTTTCCGGGAGCATATTCTGCCAGACAAGAGCACGCACCACCACGGCCAGCAGAATGCCCAACGCCAGATTCATGGCTACGCCGGCACCGCTGACCAGAATGTCGTCGCGCCGCGGCCGGTAGAAGTTATAAGGCTGAACCGGCACGGGCTTGGCCCAACCGATGGGTCCGAAGAACAGCAAGACGGTCCCGATCGGGTCCAAGTGAGCGAGGGGATTCAGAGTTACCCGGCCCTGTCGCAGGGCCGTATCGTCGCCGCATTTCCACGCCGTCCAGGCGTGCATGAACTCATGGATCGTCAGTGAGAAAAAGATGACGGGGGCGCGCAAAAGGATATCGATGATGTTGAAGTCCACGCGCCGTCTCCCGGGGTCCGTGCCCGTGCCGCGATTGCCGGGAACCACTTTAGCGGCCGTTTGCGGACAAGTCAACCTTGCACCGCCTCGCGCGCCACTGCCTCGCGCCTTGCACCGCCTCGCGGCGCCGTGCCATTAGCCCCCGGTGAATACACCGGGGGCGGCATGCCGAGGGCCTGCTGCCGCGCGGCCCCCCGTGTATTCACGGGGGGCTAAATGGTTGCCGTGTATTCACGGGGGGGCTAAATGGTTGCCGTGTATTCTTCGTAGGGGCACGGCATGCCGTGCCCCTACAGTTAGCACGGGTGGCAAAATCCGCGCCGCATGGCGCTCGGGCGCATCGCCCCCGCAAAACACTGGATACCCCGGCCTGCCCGTTTATAATGGCAGTGCCGCCTTCGGGAAGGGGAGTTGTCATGCGTTTCGCCAAGTTGCACGGCGCCGGGAACGACTACATCTACGTCAACGGTTTCGAGGAGCAGGTCCCCGACCCGGCGTCGCTGGCCGCCAGGATGTCGGACCGGCACTTCGGCGTCGGGGCCGACGGCCTCATTCTCGTCCTTCCGCCCCGGAAGGACGGCGACGTCCGCATGCGCATGTTCAACGCCGACGGCTCCGAGGCCGAGATGTGCGGCAACGGCGTCCGATGCCTTGCCAAGTTCGCGGTCGAGCGCGGCTTGGTCAAGGGCGTCAGCCCGTGCGCGCCCGGCAACAGCGCGTGCACCGTGCGGGTCGAGACCGGGGCCGGCCTGCGCGAGGTCGCACTCCATCGCGACGCCGGCGGCCGCATCGCGCGCGGCAGCGTCGGCATGGGACGACCGCACCTGGAGGCCGAACTCATCCCGGTCCTCCTGGACGGCAAGCGGGTCGTCGACGCGCCGCTGACGGTGGGCGGCCAGACGCTCTGGATGACCTGCGTCAACCTGGGTAACCCCCACGCCGTTTTCTACGTGGACAGTGTCGCCGAGTGGCCGCTGGAGCAACTCGGTCCGAAGATCGAGAACCACAAACTGTTCCCCGAGCGGGTCAACGTTCACGTTGTCGAGGTCATCTCGCCGGCGCCCAGTACGGGCGGGCGTACTGGCCCGGAAGTGCGGATGCGGACGTGGGAGCGCGGCAGCGGCCTGACGCTGGCGTGCGGCACGGGGGCGTCGGCCGTCTGTGTCGCGGGGGTCCTCACGGGCCGCTCGGACCGGCACATCCTGGTGCACGTGCCCGGGGGGGACCTGGAGGTGGAGTGGCCCGAGGACTCCGCCCCCGTCACGCTCACGGGGCCGGTCGAGGAAGTGTTCACCGGCGAGTGGCCCGAGGCCTGAGCAGCCGGGGCGCAGGGGGCGATCTGATGACACAGCGGCAAGCGAGGCGATTCGGGCTGTGGCCGGCCGTGGCGCTGGGCGTGCTGGCGGCCATCGGGGCGGGATGCTCCAAGGAGCAGCCCCTCGGCAACGTCCTGCGGGGCAACCTGAACGCCGAGCCGCAAACCCTGAACCCGCTGTGCTCCAAGGACGTCTACGCCACCATCATTCACGACTACATCTTCGAGAGCCTGATCGAGCGCGACCTCGATACGCTCGAGTGGAAAGGCCTTCTGGCCGAGCGATGGGAAGTCTCGCCCGACGGCTTGACGATCACGTTCCATCTCGACCCGAAAGCCAGGTTCTCCGACGGCCAGTCCGTCACGGCCGACGACGTCGTCTTCACCATCCAGACCATCCAGAACCCCGAGATCGATTGCTCGAACCTGCGGTCGTACTATGCTGACTGCGCGCGGTGCGAGAAGGTCGACGACCGGACCGTGCGGTTCGTCTGGAACAAGCCGTACTTCAAGAGCCTGGAGGTGAGCGGGGCGTTCGCGCCCATCCTGCCGAAGCACGTGTACGCCTTCAAGACGCCCCAGGAGTTCAACGACATCGTGGACCGGCTGGCGGGCACCGGCCGATACAGGTTCGTGCGGTGGAAAACGGGGCAGAGCATCGTCCTGGAGCGCAACCCCAACTACTGGGGCGGCCGGCCCGCCATCGAGCGCATCGAGTACCGGTTCATCCTGGAAGACCAGGCGGCCGTCCAGGCGTTCCTGGCGGGGGAACTCGACGATCTGCCCGTCATCCCCGAGTGGTGGGTGAAACTCGGGCAGCGGGCCGACGCCGGCAAGGCCTTTCAGATGCTCCGCTACGCGGTTCCCGCGAACGGATACATGTACATTGCCTGGAACAACGCGCGTCCGCTGTTCGCCGACCCGCGCGTCCGCCGCGCCATGACCTGTCTCATCGACCGGGACGGCATCCTCCAGCACATCTTCTCCGGCATCGGGCGGCCCGTCACGGGGCCGTTCTGGAACCAGGCCCCGCAGTACGACGCCTCCATCCAGCCCTGGCCGTACGACCGGCCGGAGGCCCAGCGTCTCCTCAAGGAGGCCGGATGGGAGGACCGCAACGGCGACGGATGGCTCGAGGACGCCCGGGGCAAGCGCCTCCAGTTCGAACTCGCGACCACGGCCACCAACCCGGTGGCCCGCGACATTGTGCGCCTCCTGGAGCCCGAGTTCCGCAGCGCGGGCATCGAACTGGTGGGCCGGTTCACCGAGTGGTCGGTGTTCGTCACGAAACTCGACAACCGCGACTACGACGCCATCATGCTCGGCTGGACGGGCACCGTCGAGGACGACCCGTACCAGATCTGGCACTCCAGCCAGATCGAAGGGCGGGGCTCCAACCATGTGGGCTTCCGCAACGCCGACGCCGACCGCCTCATCGAGGAGGCCCGGGCCGAACTCGACCCGGCCCGACGCAACGCCCTCTACCACCGCTTCCATCGTATCGTCCACGAGGAGCAGCCGTACACGTTCATGCGGGCCGGCGAGAGCCTGCGCGTCCAGTCGCCGCGCATCCAGGGCGTCCGCATCCACAAACTCGGGCTGGATTACCGTGAATGGTGGATCCAGGGCTTTGAGCCCCCGGGCAAGGAGCGCGCAACGCCGTGAAGGCGTATGTCCTCAAACGGCTGCTGCTGATGATCCCCACCCTGCTGGGGATCACGTTCCTCGCCTACGCCATTGTGCGCCTGGCGCCGGGGGATCCTATTGCCGCCATGATCCGCGCCCAGTCGGGCAACATCGACCCCCGGGTCATGCACGCCGACGCGGAACGCATCCGCGAGCGCCTCGGCCTGAAGGACTACGACTACTTCGGTGATGGGCGCATCGACCGCCTCGACAAGGTCATCGGCGTCTTCCACGGGTACGCCCGCTGGTTCGGCCACCTCGTCACGGGCGACTTCGGCGAGAGCATCAAGTTCCGCACGAGCGGCGGCAGCCGCAACCCCGTGCTCCTGTTTCTCGAGCGCATCCCGATTACGCTCACCCTGAACATCATCGCCGAAATCCTGGTCTTCTTCATCGCCATCCCGGTCGGGCTGGCGTCGGCGCGATACCAGGGGCGGTTCTTCGACCGTTCTTCCGGCGCCCTGTTCCTTGTCCTCTGGAGCGTTCCCGAGGCGCTGGCGGGCACGCTCCTCCTGGGTGTCCTGGCGAGGGGGGGCGTGGGGCTGGGTTGGTTCCCCGTGGCGTGGCTCCATTCGCCCAACGCCGACGAGATGGGCTGGGCCGCGTACATGGTTGACACGCTCTGGCACGCCACGTTGCCCGTGCTGTGCATGGTGTACGGCGGCCTGGCGTATCTGGCGAAACTGGGGCGGGCCAGCCTCCTGGAGAACCTGCGGGCCGACTACGTCCGCACCGCCCGCGCCAAGGGCCTGCCGGAGGAGCGGGTGATCTATCACCACGCCCTGCGTAACAGCCTGCTGCCGATGATCACCGCCCTGGTGCTCTCCATCCCGGGTCTTATCGGAGGCAGCGTCATCGTCGAGTACATCTTCAGCATCCAGGGGACGGGCCTTCTCCTGGTCGATGCGGCCAAGGCGTATGACCTGGCCCTCATCATGGCTGAGACCCTTCTTTACGGCGTGCTGACGCTGGTTTTCCTCCTGGTTGGAGACGTTCTGTACGCCTGGGCCGACCCGCGGGTGCGCTATGAGTAGCCTGTTGCCGACAACCGAAGCCGCCCCCCTGGCGAGGTCCCGCTCGTACGGCGCGATCGTGTGGCGCCAGTTGCGCAAACGCCCCGCCGCGATGGTCAGCCTGGGCGTTATCGTGCTGTTGGCCTTCCTGGCCGTCATCGCCCCGTTCCTGGCGGGGGAAGTGCCCATCCGCTGGGTCGAGAAGGGGCAGGTCTCCTGGCCGATCTTCCGCTACCTCTCGAACGGCGAGTATGCGGCGATGCTCGGTTTCGCCCTCGTGCTCCTCGCGCCGCTCACGGTTCGCCTGCTCCGCCGCGGGGCGCATCGCGCCGGCACAGGCGGCTGGCGGTGGGTCTTCCTCGCCCACCTCGCGATTTGGCTGGCCGTTGCCGTCTCGCTCGTCGCCTGGCGAGAGCCCGAGAGGCGCTACGGTTTCTACCTCGAGCGGGCCGGCGAGGCCGAGTCGGCCTGGTTCCCCCTCATTGCCACCCCGCGCCATCCTGGGTACGAGTCGGTCGCTCACCGCGACGAGGCGCCCTCCTGGCGGCATCCGCTGGGCACGGACCGCCTGGGGCAGGATATCGTCCTGCGAATCCTGTACGGGGCGCGCACGGCCATGACGATCGGCTTCGTGGCCGTGGGCATCGGCGCAAGCATCGGCATTGCGCTGGGTTCCGTCAGCGGATACTTCGGCCGGTGGGTGGACCTGGTGCTGATGCGAGTGGCCGAGGTTTTCATGTTCATTCCGCAGATTGTCCTCATTATCATCATTCTGGCGGTCACGCCCTCGTGGGTCCCGCCGCTGTGGGCCGTGGTCTTTGTCATCGGCGTCACGGGGTGGACGGGGTACTATCGGTACATGCGAGCGGAACTCCTGCGCATCCGCAGCGAGGACTACATCACGGCTGCCCGCGCGCTCGGCATCCCCACGTGGCGGCTCCTCCTCATGCACGCCGTCCCGAACGGCATGGCGCCGATCCTGGTCGGAGCCACCTTCGGCATCGCCGGCGCTGTGTTCCTGGAGGCGTCGTTGGCGTTCCTGGGTCTCGTCCAGACCCCCAGTTGGGGCGAACTCCTGAACGACGGGCGCCAGCACCTCGAATACTGGTGGGGCTGGGCGTCAGCCGGCGGGGCTATTTTCCTCACGGTTTTCGTGTACAATCTCCTGGGCGAGGCCATCCGTGACGCCATCGACCCGCGATTGAAGATTTAGCCGCCCACCTTGGTGGGCGCGCAACGGAGCAGCGCGTGACCGAAGCCGACAACATTCTCCTCCGCGTCTCCGGCCTTACGACGCGATTCTTTACCGACGAAGGCGTCGCCTACGCCGTCGAGGAGGTTTCCTTCGACGTTCCGCGCGGCGGGACGCTCGCGCTCGTCGGCGAGTCCGGTTGCGGAAAGACCGTCACGGCCCTCTCGATCCTGCGCCTCATCCCCGACCCGCCCGGTCGGATCGTGGCCGGCAGCGTCCGCCTCGACTCCAAGGAACTCCTGACGCTTTCCGAGGAGGACATGCGTGCGGTGCGCGGCAACCGCATCGCCATGATCTTCCAGGAACCCATGACCAGCCTCAACCCGGTCTTCACCATCGGCGACCAGATTGCCGAGGCCGTCGTGCTCCACGAAAAGGCCGGCCGTGCCGAGGCCATGCGCAAGGCCGTCGCCATGCTCCGCAAGGTCGGCATCCCGGATCCCGAGCAGCGCGTCTCGGAGTACCCGCACCAGATGTCGGGCGGGATGCGGCAGCGGGTGATGATCGCGATGGCGCTGGTGTGCGGCCCGGAACTCCTCATTGCCGACGAGCCGACCACCGCCCTCGACGTCACCATTCAGGCCCAGATTCTGGACCTCCTCGGCGACCTGCGCGGCGCGAGCGGCATGAGCATGCTTATGATCACGCACGACCTGGGCATCGTCGCCGAGACGGCCGACTCCGTCGCCGTCATGTATGCCGGCCGAATCGTCGAGCAGGCCGACGTGCGGGAACTCTTCGCCGCGCCGCTCCATCCCTACACGGTCGGCCTGTTTCGCAGCCGGCCCAGTCTGGAGATGACCGGCCAGCCGCTCGCCGTCATTCCCGGCACGGTGCCGAGCCCGCTCGCCGTTCCGCCGGGGTGCCCGTTCCACCCGCGGTGCCCGCTCGCCGACGACGCGAGGTGTCCGAACGAGCGCCCGCCGCTCCAGTCCAAGAAGCCGGGCCATCGGACGGCCTGCTGGCACAGCGACCGCCTGGCCGAGATGCGAACCCGAGGGGAGGCGATCTACCGATCATGACGGCCGACGCCAACCGCAAATCGAGCGACCGTCTCCTGGAGGTCCGCGACCTGAAGACGCATTTTCCCGTCCGCCGCGGCCTCTTGCGCCGGACGGTCGGCCACGTCCGCGCCGTGGACGGGGTTTCCTTCGCCATCCGCAGCGCCAGGACGCTCGGCCTCGTGGGCGAATCGGGCTGCGGCAAAACCACCACCGGCCGGACCATCCTCCGCCTGATTCCGGCGACCTCGGGCAGCGTCACCTTCGAGGGCCGCAACGTTTTCGACCTCGCGCCCGAGAAACTCCGCCGACTCCGACGCCACATGCAGATCATCTTCCAGGACCCGTACGGCAGCCTGAACCCGCGGATGACCGTTGGTGCAATCGTCGGCGAATCGCTTACGGTGCACGGGATCGCCCGCGGCCGCGAACGCGACCAGCGCGTCGCCCGCCTCCTGGAGCGCGTCGGTCTGGACCCGGCCTTGGTCAATCGGTACCCGCACGAGTTTTCGGGAGGCCAGCGCCAGCGGATCGGCATCGCGCGGGCCCTCGCGCTCGAGCCCAAGTTCATCGTCTGCGACGAGCCCGTCAGCGCCCTGGACGTCTCGATCCAGGCGCAGATTCTGAACCTTCTCGGTCGGCTTCGGGAGGAACTCGGGCTGGCGTACCTCTTCATCGCCCACGACTTGGCGGTCGTCAGCCACATCTCCGACGACGTGGCCGTCATGTATCTCGGGCGAATCGTCGAGCAGTCGCCCAGCCGGGCCCTCTACAAAAAGCCGCTCCATCCGTACACGAAATGCCTGATGTCGGCGATTCCGAAGGGCCATCCGGACGCGCCGGGCGAACGCATCGTGCCGCGCGGCGAGGTGCCGAGCGCCATGAATCCGCCCACCGGCTGCACGTTCCATCCGCGATGCCCCTCGGCTTTTGACCGGTGTCCGGTCGAGGTCCCCGCGCTGGCTCCCATAGCCGACGACCCGGAGCACCTCGTCAGTTGCCACTTGCATCATTGACCTTGGCCGCGGCGCTTCGTAAACTGGGGTAGTCGGCAGCGCTCCTTTGCCGCCGAAGCGGAACCGCCCCCGGGTGTGGCACGGCCGGTCTTGCCCGGCCGTGCCTCGGCGCACGGCGGGACAAGGCCCGCCGTGCCACACACAGATCGAAAGCAGTAGCGAGCGGAGGAGGCCTCATGAGAATTCGTGTATGGCTGGCCGGACTGGCGTTGCTTGCGGCATGGGCCGCGCTGGGTTTTGCGGCCGATCCGGGGCCTGCGGCCGAGCCCCCGCCCGCGGAAGCGCCTGCCGAGGCGCCCGCAACGGTAGCCGTTGATTCCGAAATCCGAAATCCGAAATCCGAAATCACTTCGCCGGCCCTGGCCCTCGTGCCGAACGGCGCGGTGGCGTTCGTCCACCTGCCTCGCCTGGATGCCCTGGAGAAGGATATCCTGCGGTTCACGGAACGGACGGGTTGGCATATCGGGCATGGCGACCACCCGCTGCTCGACGGCCTCGCCCGCCGCACCGGCATCCGCGAGGGCCTTGACACCCAGGCCCCCGCCGCCGTCGCCTTTCTCGATCCGAAGCGCTATCGGAACCGCTACACGGTGTACATCCTGCCCGTGGCCGATTGGCAGGCCGTTCTCAGCGCCGGCGGGGGCGAGGAAATGGGCGCCGACCTCTATGTCCTGACGGGGGCGGCCGGACCGCGCTTCGTCAAACGCGTCGGCCGATACGCCGTCGTCACCAGTTCCGTCCGTACGATGGACGACATCGCGAAGGGCAATTTCCTCTTGCCGAATCTCCTGCCTGAAACACGCGCGCGGGCGGAGGGGCCCGGGCCCATGCTTTATGTCAACGTGGACCGCCTCAAGCAGATCTACGAGGGTGAGATCGCCTCGTGGTTCCGGGCGGCCAGCGGCCAGATGTACTACACGCCCGAGTCAGTCGCCTATGCCGACATGATGGTGACGTACATGCTTGGCATCGCCGACTTCATCGACCAGATGCTCTCGTTCGAGGTCGCGCTGCGGTTCGGTACGGAGGGCGTGTCCGCCGATCTGGGTGTCCGCTTCGCCGACGGCCGAAACGTGGCCCAATTCCTCTCCCGCCAGACGCCTGGGCCGGCGCGCGTCCCTCCCTGGGGCGATGCGCCTGTGGCCTCGGCATCGACACTCCGCCTCGCCCCGGCGGCGCGCACCGAGTTTTTCCTCAAGGCCACGAAGTTCTTCCTCGAGAAGGCGCCTCGCCCCGAGCCGCTTCCCGAGCCGACCAAAAGGGAAGTCTACGAGGCCATGCAGACGCTCCTGGAATCCCTCGGCGACCGGATCACGTACTTCTCCGCTCCCGCCGCCACGGGCCTCGGCATGGTCAGCCAGACAGGTGTGTACGATCTGAAGGACCCCGAGCAGTTCCGTCGCGGCCTCGCTATGCTGACGAGCGCGTGGGAACGGCTCGCGAGCCAGCTGGACCTTTATCTGAAAATCCGCACCGTCCCCGACTCCGGCGAAATCAACGGGGTTCCCGTCACCCTGTACATCCCGAAGTTTCGGTTCGGCATCCCCGCCCGCCACGCCGAGTTCAGGGAATGGCTGAAGACCATGTACGGGCCGGAGGGCCTCGTGTACCGCGTGGCCATCGTCAAGGACAAAGCCGTCGTCGGCACAGGTGCCGACCTGACGCTTTTCCGCAAGATCGTCGAGCGCGTCCAGGAGGGTGAACCGGGCCAGGTGGCCCCGGCGTTCGCCCGCCTGGAACCGCACATGCCCGAGACGCAGAACCTTCTCATCGCCACCAGTCTGCCGGCCTATCTGAGAGAGGCGCTTCTGCGCGGCGGGACGAACCCGGACCGCGTCGGGACCGTCGACGTCGGCAGCGAGATGGTGGGCCGGAATCGCTCTTTGAGCCGAGCAAGGAAGGACCGCCGGCGGGCAAGGGCGGCGAGGCTCCCGGCCCCAAAGGGGCAGGCGCGCCGGGACCCGAGGCGGCTCCTCCCGCGCCGAAGGGACCCGCGCCGGAGGCTGCCCCTCCTGCGCCGAAGGAACCGGCGCCGGAACCAGCGCCGGCCCCTTAAACGTACAAGGCGATTTCACCGCAGAGAGCGCGGAGAACGCAGAGAACTGCAAAGATAGGGGAACGGCAAACAACATGTTTTGTGAGCCGCTGGCGGAAGTTGCCTTGCCGTTGTTACTCAATACTTTCTCTGCGGTCTCTGCGATCTCTGCGGTGAGATCGCGTTGTAGAATTAAGACGGCCCGCCGAAGAAGGTCCCCAGGACCATCAGGGTGTTGAACGCGCTGTGGGCCGCCACGGCCGCCACCAGGCTCCGCGTCCGGTAGGTGACGTATCCGAGCGCCAGTCCGAGCAAGAAAAGCGCGAGGACGGCCTGCGGCTCGACCATGACGTGCACGAGGGCGAAAACCGCGCTCGAGACGGCAATGGCCCCCGCGCCGCCCAGCGGCCTCAGGAGGCTCATCATCAGCACCCCGCGGTAGGTGAACTCCTCGGCCAGCGGCGCCACCACGGACGCCAGAACGAGCGCCGCCGCCAGCGTCCAGGGCGACGAGGACTCGCCGATGCTCACCAGCACCGGATGCAAGACGGTCGGCAACCCGGCAAGCCAGTGAACCAGCGCGCCGACAAGAATCGCTCCGACGCACAGCGGGACCACCGCCGCCGTCATGCCGAAGCCGTACAGCACGTCGTGCCAGGGTCGCCCCGCGCGCACGCCGATGGTTTCGGCCGCGCCCGGCCCCAGGCGCGTGACGAACCATAGACCCAGCGCCGGCGGGAGGAGTTGCGACAGGAATAGACCGGGATTTATGAGGTCGGTGGTCCCGTAGGACTTCCATGGCACGAAGTCCAGTTCGGCCATCACCGCCCACGCGCTGCTGAGGAGAAACATCAGGCTGAATACTGCGCCGAACAGCAAGAGGCCGAACCACGCCGGCCACGGCACGAGCGGCCAGGCGCCGTCCCGGGGCAGGGGAAACGGCCGGCCCGAGAGCCACCACCGCACGACAAGCCAGACCGCCGCGGCCGTTGCCGGCAAACAGGCGATCACCGTGCCGACAAGCCAGAGCCTCGGCACAAGGTCCGCAAAGGTTGGGGTTTCGGAGGTCGGCATCGTCGCTCGCTTTCGGCGGCTCCTACACGGCCCCTCTCAACAGCGAATATCCAATGTCCAATGCTCAATATCCAATAATCAAGTCACGGCCCATTCGTCGGCCGGGCGTTCTTCTTCTCCGCCGTCCGCGCGCTCGCTGCGAAAATGGCAATCAACTCATCGCACTCCTTCAGGAGGGGGCCAACTTCGCTGCGGGTTTGATCAGAAGCCTTCGCTGAATGAGCCTCAGCCAAATTCGCGTCTCCCGCAACTCCTTCAAAGACAATTTCAACTTATGGATGAAATCGCTCCGCGATTTGGCGCTTTGCGCCTCACCGTAATTCGCCACGGGCGAGGAGCCGCACCGCACCAACGGATTGCCGATGTGATTCCCCGCACGGGTGCGGGGAAGCGCGTCCACGACATTTAGGACGCGGTCCGCGAAGGCCATCAGCCGCTCCTCCAGGTCATACCGGCGGCCGGTCATGTTTTCGTCCTTGGACATTGAATATTGGTCATTGGATATTGGATATTCGTCGTTTACTCCCACTCAATCGTGCTGGGCGGCTTGGAACTCGTGTCATACACGACGCGGTTCACGCCCTTGATTTCGTTGGTGATCCGCGTCGCGATCCGCGCGAGGACCGGGTGCGGCAGCCTGGCCCAGTCGGCGGTCATGCCGTCCCGGCTGGTCACGGCGCGCAGGGCGATGACGTTCGCATAGGTCCGCTCGTCGCCCATGACGCCGACGGCTTTGACGGGCAAGAGCACCGCCAGCGCCTGCCAGATCTTGTGGTATAACCCCGCGCGGTGCAGTTCCTCGAGGAAAATGGCGTCGGCCTCGCGCAGGATCTTGAGCTTCCG
>JAPLMM010000270.1 GCA_026387035.1 Planctomycetota bacterium | reverse complement strand
GGGGACGATGGCGATCTGGTCGCGCAAGGATCGCAGGGTCACTCGGCGGGTGTCGGTGCCGTCGATGAGGATCTTTCCCCCGGTGGGTTCGAAGAACCGGGGGACGAGGCTCACGAGGGTGGTCTTTCCACAGCCGGTGCGGCCGATGATGGCGAGAACCTCGCCGTGGCGGACCGAGAGGTTGATGTCGTGGAGGACGGGTTTGCCGGTCTCGTAGGCGAACGAGACGTTGCGGAATTGGATGGACACGTGGTGCGGGGCGAGGACGGTGCCGTGGCTGCCGTAGCGGGGCTCCGGGTCGGCTTCCATGAGGGCGAAGATGCGGTCGGC
This sequence comes from Planctomycetota bacterium, assembly GCA_026387035.1. NCBI lineage: Bacteria > Pseudomonadati > Planctomycetota > Planctomycetota bacterium. The sequence goes on along the minus strand of JAPLMM010000270.1, from coordinate 17,729 downwards.
GGCGGCGGAGGCCTGCTGGACGCGGTTCGAGACGTTCGAGAGTTTCCGCACGGGGTCGAGGGCACCGGCGAGGAGAAGGAAGCAGGTGCTCATTTTGCTGACGCTTTCCGGATCGAATGCGCGCTCCAGAATGATCCAGGCGCCGACGACGATGGCCAAGGCGGCGGCGACCGTGAAGATGGTTTCCACGAGGGGGCCTGTGGCGGCCTGGATGCGGATGGCCCGCAGAGAGTTCTTGAAGAAGCCGCGGCAGGCGGTGAAAAAGCGCCTACGCTGATGTCCCTCCAGGCGGTAGCCCTTGACCACCCGGATGCCGAAGAGGCCCTCCTCGATGTTCCCCAGGAGAGCGGCGTAGCTTTCGAGGCCTTTACGCGTCGCACGCCTCATGAGCGTCGCGAACCGCCGCACCAGAACCCCTACGATCGGCGCTGCCACCAGCACGATCACCGGGAGCCACGGGTGGATCGTGACGCCGATGGCGACGGCCATCACCAGGCAGATGGCGGCGCGCGGCGGCATGACGACGGCGTTGCCCAGCACCGTGCTCATGCCGTCCATCAGGTAGAGCATGTCCTGCTGGAATCGGCTCATGATGTCACTGGGTCCGATGCGAACGAAGAGCGAGAGCGGCGAACGCAGAACGCGGTCGTACGCCTTCAGACGCAGCGCCAGCACGGCCCGGTTGACCGTGTGGCCGACCAGGTACTCGTACAAGAAGTCCATTAGGCCGCGCAGGACCATCATGGCGACGATCGCGGCCATGATCCAGGCGAACGACTGGAACGGGTCCGGGGGAAACCGCTCGGCCAGCCAGCGCATGAGGGGGGCGTAGAACGAGCCTTTCTGCTCGGCATTCTGGGCCAGACCGCGGAGGCCCGCTTCCTGGTGACGGACCTCGACGTCGGGCGGGACGTACACCGTATGCCCCTCGGCGCGTAGTTCGGTCACCTCAGGCCCCTGGACGACGGTCCAGGAGGGGCCGACGACCACGGTTCGTTTGGCGGCGCTCGTGCCGGGCGCCCCGGCGTCTTCTTCGAGCACCTGGAACCCCTCGGGCGGCCGCTGAAAGAAAAGGTTGAACAGGGGCAGAGCGGAGCCGATCGAGCCGGCCCAGAGGATGGAGCCCACGAAGCCGGCGAGCCACGCGAGCAGAATGCGGCTCCGGTAGGGCCATGCGTATCGCAGCGCCTGGTAGAATGCTTTCATGGGGCGTCCTGCCTGCCGCCCGCCGCCAAGCGCTCGGCGCGCCTCGTACGCGACCGCGACCCTTCGGCTGCGCTCAGGGCGGCGCCTTACGGGCGCGGCTCGAACGACGCGCCTTTCGAGCCGTCCCGACGGGACGGGCACGTTCACCCGCCGCCCGGATCCTTCTCAGGCGCCGGCGGCCTCGGTGTCGCGGCGGTCCTCGACGAGGCGCGTGGCCTTGCCGACGCGTTGGCGGAGGTAATTAAGTTTCGCCCGCCGCACGCGGTGGGAACTGGTGACGCGGACGAAGGCGAGGTGCGGCGAATGGAGAGGGAAAATACGCTCGGCGCCGACGGAATCGCGACGCACGGTGAACGTCTCCGTGGAGCCGCGACCCCGGCGACCGATGACGCGGCCGGTGAAGACCTGGACGCGCTCCTTGTCGCCCTCCCGGATGCGGATGCCGACGTCGACGATGTCGCCGACGCGGAACTGGGGAGGCTCTTTGGCGAGGTGCTGGGCCTCGACGCGTTCGATGGCACGTTTTCGCATAGCACAGCCTTTCTCTTTGGCTCCGGAGCGGGAGGGGCTCCGCGTCAGTCCTTTCCGCGGCCGCCCCGGCTCCCTTTGCCGCGCATTATCCGCAAGAACAGCGCCAAGGCGATGCCGCCAAAAAACCCGATGAACAGGGCCACGATGATCGCAAACTCAAACATCCCAACAGCGGCCAGCATGTCCGCGCTCCTCAAGTCCGGCCGGCCGGCTCGTCCGGCCACGGCACGGCCCGTGGCCGTGACGGGTCCGGCACGAGGTCGGCCCGGCGCCGGCGAGTCCGCTCGCACGCCTGCTCCGCCCGCCAGCGGGCGATCGCCGCATGGTTCCCCGACACGAGCACCTCGGGCACCCCCATGCCGCGAAAGACTCGCGGCCGGGTGTACTGCGGGTACTCCAGGCCTCCGACGGCGTCGGAAAAACTCTCCTCGCGCGTCGCCGCCTCAGCCCCCAGGACGCCGGGCACAAGACGAACGACGGCGTCCACGAGAACCATGGCGGGCAGTTCCCCGCCCGTCAATACGTAATCGCCGATCGAGAGTTCCAGGTCCGCGAGGGTCCGGATTCTCTCGTCGAAGCCCTCGTAATGGCCGCAGACGAGGATCAACCGCTCCTCGCCTGCCAGGCGCGCCACACGCGCCTGTGTCAGCCGCTCGCCCTGCGGCGTCAGCAGGACGACCTTCCCGCGCCGCTCGTCGAGGCCGCGAGTGTGCTCCACGGCGCGGAAGACCGGTTCGCACATCAGGACCATGCCCGGTCCGCCGCCGAACGGCTTGTCGTCCACCGTGCCGCGCTCGTCCAACGCAAAGTCGCGCAGGTTCACGAGGACGACCTCAACGCGCCCTTCCCGGCGAGCGCGGCCGAGGATGCTCGTCTCCAACACATTCGCGAAGGCGTCCGGGAAGAGCGTGATGACGTCGATGCGCAGGCCCATGGCGCGCCTTCTCGCCTACTCGGCCGGCTTCTCTTCCTCGGCCTTGGCCGGCTCGGCCGGCGCCTCCGCCTTTGCCTCTGCGACCTTCTTGGCGGCCGGCGGCGGCGCTTGGCGTTTCTTGTGCCACGGCTTCGGGGCCACCTCGTTGCCCTTGGGGTCGATGCCCACGTGGGCGAGCAGTTGCCCGACCGTCGCGGACGGCTGGGCGCCGGCGCGCAGCCAGTGCGAGACCCGTTCGCGGCTGAGGGTCACCTTCTCCTCGTTCTTCGCGTGCGGGTCGTACGCACCCAGTTCCTCAAGGACACGACCGTCGCGAGCCATCCGCTTGTCGGTCGCGCAAATGCGCCAGTAGATCCGGTTCCGCCGGCCCAGGCGTTTCAGACGAATGCACACAGCCACCCTTGCGACTCCTTTCGCTTGCCAGACCCCCCCGCCGCCTGCCCGCGCGCCACGTTTAGCCGCGACCCGAAGGGGAGCGCACATTATTCCCCTCCGTCCCGGAAACGGCATATTGTAACGCCGGACGCGGCCGATGCAACCCAAAAAGCAGCCCTGCGCCGCGGAGCGGCTTGCAGGGCCGCCAGGGGCAGGTTAGGATTCCGGGTCGCCCCACGGGGAAGGAGGCGGCCGGTGGATGCCGAGCGGTTCGAGGAACTTGTGGACGAGGCGGTTGAGACCCTCCCGGCCGAGTTTGCCGAGCGGCTCGATAACGTGGACGTCGTGGTGGAGGCCAGGCCGGCGCGCCGGCTTCTTCGGAAGATGGGTCTGGCGGGGCGCGCGACGCTTCTGGGCCTCTACGAGGGCGTGCCGCAGAGCCGCCGCGACCACGCCTACGGGGCCGTCCTGCCGGACCGCATCGTCATCTACCGGGAGCCGGTGCTCGCGGAAGCGGCCGAGCGGGCGGGCGGTGCGGCCGATGCCCCCAGCGAGGATGACACCTTCGACCGGGCCGTGCGCGACGTCGTGCGGACGACAGTTCTGCATGAGATCGGTCACCATTTCGGCCTGAGCGAAGGGGACCTGAGACGGTACGAGGACTAGCATTGCCGGCGTGCGGCCCGTCCGAGCCGCGACCGGAAGGTCGCGGTGACCCAGGCAGGGCGCCGAGGCGAGCCGGCGCGGGGAGAAAGTGATGGCCATCGTCGAACCGGCCGAAGGCGGCGCGATCCTGGCGGTGAAAGTAGTTCCGGGGTCGTCGCGGGAAGGGATCGTCGGTCCGCTTGGCGATCGGCTGAAGGTGGCGGTGCGCAAGCCGGCCGAGAAAGGCGCCGCCAACAGGGCGCTTTCGTCCCTCGTTGCGAGGGCTCTGGGCCTCAGGCCGGGCGACGTCGAGATTCTTCGCGGCGGCAGTCGGCCGGAGAAGGACCTGCTCGTCCGGGGCCTCTCGGCGGCCGAGGTCCGGCGCCGGCTGGGCCTGGCGTAGGGCGCGCAAGGGGACCGGGGGACGAGCCAAAAGGGGGCGGCGGGGCGTTAAAATAGAGAAGATATTCGGGTTGTAAGGCCCGAAACCGGGTTATCTTGGCTTTCTAGGCCCATCCGATTTGACTTTTCGGGATTATGTGGTATACTTCCAAGGCTGTTCGCAAGGGGGTTGTGCGGCTATAGCCACTGGCTATAGTCGGCATATCCGGGGGAAGTGGGCATGAAGGAAGTTTTCACCACCGGGGAGGTGGCGCGGATGTGTGGCGTCGCGCCGCGGACGGTTTCCAAGTGGTTTGACACCGGGCAGTTGCGCGGTTTCAAAATACCTGGTTCCCGCGATCGTCGGATCCCCAGAGAGTCGCTCGTGCGGTTCATGCGCGCGCACGGTATTCCCCTTCGAGGTCTCGACGGGGCCGTGGTGCGTGTCTTGATTGTCGATCCCGACTACGAGTTTGCGGACGCCCTGCGCCATGGGCTGAAGCGAGGTTTCGGCTACGACGTGCAGGTCGCCACGGGCACCTTTGAGGCGGGCCTCCTGGCGCGCGAATTCAGGCCGCATGTCATCCTGCTTGACCTCACCTTGCCCGGACTCGACGCGAGGGACACGCGGCAAGCGCTGCGGGGCGACCCGGAACTGGTGGCTACGCGCGTCGTTGCCGTGACACCGGACCGAGGGACCGGCGGCCGGCAAGCGATTGGCGATGGATTCGACGGGTACCTGGAGAAACCGTACAACCTGCCGAGCGCGGTCCGCGCGATCGAGCAGGCCACCGACATCATCATCTGACAGCGCACCCGTGTCACGCCTGCCGCGCGAGCGGCACGCTCCTGACACACACACGCCGACCCGTCCCGCCCGGGACGGGTCGGACCCTTTTTGGTCCTCCGCCCCGCGCGCCGAACCGGCGCATTTATTCTTTTGCACCCGGCCGGGAGAGACTACCATAGGGTCGGCGACACAGGCGAGGAGAGACCATGCCAGAGCGCCGGGAAGGCCACGACGTATACGATTCGCCCCTGGTGACGCGCTACGCGGGGCCCCAGATGGCGGCCCTGTGGAGCCCGGCCCGGAAGATCCGGACGTGGCGGCGGCTCTGGATCGCCCTGGCCGAGGCCGAGAAGGAGCTCGGCCTGGGAATCACCGACCAACAGATTGCTGAGATGCGCCGCCATACCGACGACGTGGATTTCGAGCGGGCCGAAGAACTCGAGCGCGAGTTGCGGCACGATGTGATGGCCCACGTCCGCGCCTTTGCCGAGCAATGCCCCAAGGCGGGCCCCATCATCCACCTCGGGGCCACCAGTTGCTTCGTCGGCGACAACGCGGACCTCGTGATCCTGCGCGAGGGTATGGGGCTCCTGCGGGGCTGGCTGCTGGCGGTGATGGACCGCCTGGCCGGCTTCGCCACAGAGCACGCGCACCTCGCGACGCTCGGCTTCACGCATTACCAGCCGGCCCAGTTGACGACCGTGGGCAAGCGCGCGTGCCTCTGGCTCTACGACCTTCTGTTGGACTACCGTGCCCTCGCGCATGCGCTCGGCGAGTTGCGGTTCCGCGGCGTCAAGGGGACCACCGGGACCCAGGCGTCGTTCCTGCGCCTGTTCGACGGCGACCACGAGAAGGTCAGGCGACTCGACCGGCTTGTCGCCGAGAAGATGGGCTTCGCCGGCGTCTATCCCGTCACCGGCCAGACGTACAGCCGTAAGGTGGATTACCAGGTGCTCACGGTTCTGTCGGGCATCGCCCAGAGCGCGCACAAGTTTGCGAACGACCTGAGGCTCCTGGCGAACCGCAAGGAACTCGAGGAACCGTTCGAGGAGAAACAGGTCGGCTCGAGCGCGATGGCCTACAAGCGCAACCCGATGCGGGCCGAACGCATGACGGGCCTGGCGCGCGTGGTGATGGCGCTCGTGCCGGCGGCCGCAGCCACCGCCGCCGAACAGTGGCTCGAACGGACGCTCGACGATTCGGCGGCGCGCCGGATCGTCCTCGCGGAGGCGTTCCTGGGCGCCGACGCAGTCCTGCGGCTCTACCAGAACATCACGGCGGGGCTTGTGGTCTATCCGAAGATGTGCGCGAAACACGTCGCCGAGGAACTGCCGTTCATGGCCACCGAGAACATCCTGATGGCTGCGGTGAAGGCGGGGGGCGACCGGCAGGCCTTGCACGAGAAAATCCGCCGGCACAGCCAAGCGGCCGCGAAGCAAGTCAAACTCGAGGGCGGCGAAAACGATTTGCTCTTGCGCCTGAAAGCCGACAAGGCGTTCGCCAAGGTGGACATCGACGCCGAACTCGACCCCGCACGATTCGTCGGCCGCGCGCCCGAACAGGTCGAGGAGTTTCTCGCCGCCGAGATCCGTCCCCTCCTCGAGGCCCACAAGGCCGAAATCTCCCGCGAGGCGGATATCCAGGTGTAGTTCTTCGAGCCGCCTGCGGGGGCCCTCACTGCCCCGTTTCGCGGATGACGAGGGCGTGGTAGGCCTCGGCGAGTCGCTTCGTCACTGGGCCCGGCAGGCCGTCCCCGATTTCCTTTCGTTCCACGCGGCCGACCGGCAGCAACTCCATGATGGAGTTGGTGAGGAACATTTCGTCGGAGTCCAGCACCGCGCGGGCTGAAAGGGGCTTCTGCTCGGCCGGGACGCCTGCCTCCGCCGCGAGTTCCAGCACGGCCGCCCGCGTGATGCCCGCGAGCAAGCCTTCCTCGACGGGCGGCGTCAGGAGCCTCCCGCCGGAGACGATGAAGACGTTCGAGAGCGAGCCTTCGGCCAGGCGCCCCTTGGTGTTGAAGATCAGGGCCTCGGTCGCTCGCGCGCGGTGCGCGTCGCGCAGGGCCAGGAGGTTCCTCAGGTACCCGGTCGTCTTGTGATAGACGGTCGGGTCGTCCGCGCTCGTGCGGATGTCGGAGACGACGACGGTGGCGCCGTTCTCGTAGAGTTCGGCCGGGTAGGGCGTCATGGGGCCGGCGGTGATGATGAGCGTGGCGGGCGGGGCCTCGTCGTCGTCGACGGCGTCGGCGAGGGGCCCGCGTGTGGCCGTCAGGCGCACGCGCACGTCGGCCAGGCCGTTCGCTTCCACCAGGCGTGCGACCGCCTCGGCGACTTGGGAGTCCAACTCGCGGATGAAGATGCGGAAGAACTCTCCGCTCGCGCGCAACCGCGCGAGGTGCGCCTGGAGGCGGAACGGCCGGCCGCCGTAGGTCCGCAGGGTCTCGAAGAGCCCGGCGCCGAGCAGAACGCCGGCATCGAGGGCGGAGATTCTCGCCTCCTTGCGCGGCACAAAATCGCCGGAGACATAAACGAATTCGTTTTCACTCATTGGCACGTAACCGTTGGCTTCGGCCAGTCGTTTGGCCGTTCCCTTCTTCCTTTTGCGGTTCGGTGTTCGATATTCATGATTCGTTCGTTTTCTTACGGCGCAAGGCCCAGGGCGGCGAGCATTGCGCGGGCCTTGTCGCTCGTTTCGTCGAACTCGGCCGCCGGGTCGGAATCGGCGACGATGCCCCCCCCTGCCTGAAGATGGACCGCCTGGCCCGCCACGAGCAGCGTCCGGATAGCGATGTTAAGAACGCATCTTCCGGCGGGCTCGGCGCCGGACGGCGGCGCGAGGTATCCGACCGCGCCGGTATAGACGCTGCGGCGCGTCGGCTCGATTTCGGCGATGATCTGCATCGCGCGGACCTTCGGGGCCCCTGTGATGGAGCCGCCCGGGAACGTCGCCCGGAGGAGGTCCACGAGGTCCAGCCCCTCGTGCAGCCGCCCCTCGACGGTCGCCACGGTGTGGTACACGGCCTCGTAGGCCTCGACCGCGCGCGGATTGGTGACGCGGACGCTGCCGTAATCGCAGACGCGGCCGAGGTCGTTCCGCTCCAGGTCCGTAATCATCACGAGTTCGGCCTTATCCTTTTCGGACCGGAGGAGGTTGTCGCGCTCGCGGCGGTTGAAGTCCGACGATTCGGCCTCGCCGGCGCGGCGCGGGCGCGTGCCCTTGATGGGCCGCGTGACGACGCGCCCGGCGGCAAGGTCGAGGAAGAGTTCGGGGCTCGAGGAGAGCACCGCCCGCCCGGCGCCGAGGCCGACGTAAGCCGCGTAGGGCGCCGGGTTGGCGCGCCGAAGGCGCCGGTACAGGCTCGCCGGGCGAAGGTCCGGTCCTGGGGGGTTCTGCTCCAGGGGCACGGTGAAGCGCCGGCTCAGGTTCACCTGGAAGATGTCGCCGGCCGCGATGTACTCGCGGGCCCGCGCGACGGCCCCGAGGTAACCTTCGCGCGTGAAGTTGCAGGAGGCCTCGCGCGCCGGCCGGGCCGCATCGACGCCCGGCGCGCCGGGAGCGGGCCCGCCGGCCGCGGCCAGCGCCGCACCGAGCGCCTCGGCGGGCGGCCCGTCGGCCCCGACGAGCACGGCCCGGCGCTCCGCGTGGTTCAGCACCAGGACCGTCTCGTAGTAGCCGAACCAGAGGTCCGGCAGCGCGATGTCGCGCGTCGGCGAGAGGGGGGCGGTCGGCTCGACGTACGGTCCGAGGTCGTAGGCGAGATAGCCGTAGAAACCCGGACCGAATGGGAGCGGCTTTCCGGGCCCTCCGCTTCCCCTGGACGGGTGGCACGGGCGGCTCGTCCGCCCGTGCTTATCCTTCGCCGGTTCATGTACAGCACTGGCGGGCCCCGGCGCGCTGGGACCAGTGCCACCCCCCTGCGGTGCGGGCTCGGCTTCAAGACGTGTAGCCGCGAGGGCGGCACGCAGTGCGTCGAAAGGATTCTCGCGCGGCTCGAGGACCGCCCGGCCGTCGGGGGCAACGAAGCGCGACACGCCACCCTGATGAACAGCGCCTCGACGTCCGCCGGCCAGGCGACCTCCTCAATGCGGAATGCGGAGTGCGGAGTGCGGAATGCACAGCAGGGAGCGGCCATAGGACGGCCCTCAATCTGGCTTGCAGCGCTCGGCGGCGCCGGGCTTGTATGCGGGATCGTCAATGTGGACCTTGCGGCCTTCGATGCGGAGGCGTCCCTCGGCAAAGAGGCGGATCGCCTCCGGGTACGCGATGCATTCTTGCTCGAACACTCGTGCCGCGAGGTCGTCGGGCGTGTCCTCGGCCCGAACGGGCACCGCGCGCTGCAAAACGATCGGCCCGTCGTCGTACGTGTTGTTGACGAAGTGGACCGTGCACCCGCTCACTTTGCAGCCGCGCGCCAGGACCGCCTCGTGCACGTGGTGGCCGTACATCCCCTCGCCGCCGAACGCCGGCAGCAGCGCGGGGTGAATGTTCATCACGCGCCCCAGGTACCGCGCAGGGATGACCCAGTACGAGAGGAACCCGGCCATGCAAACCAGGTTGACTTTTCGCTCGTCCAGGCGGGCGACCATGGCGTCGGAGTACGCCTGGACGGATCCCGGCGCGCCGGGATTGCGGCGAATGACATGGGCGGGGACGCCGGCGGCCAGGGCGATTTCAATGCCGCGGATGCCGGGGCGCGAAGCGATGACGACAGCGACCTCGGCCAGGCCCTTGAGGCTGCCGTCCTGGATGTGGTTCAGGATGTTTTCGAGTGTCCGTCCGCTGCCGGAAAGCAGGACCCCGATCCGGATCGTCTTTGCCATCGCGCATCCCCTTCGCCTGGGCAGCGCAGGGAGGTTACGCCTTTCGCGGCGGCGGGTCAAGCGCGTGCGCGAGTGGCCTATTTGACCTCGAGCGCGAGGAGCGTCACGCTTGCCGGCGCGACCGAAATCCTGTCCGTGAGGCCGCGCACGGCCGATTCGTTCACCGTCACACTGGGGGGCTTGCCTGGCTCGTTGTAGGCGTCGGGGCCGGGACCCGTGATCTCCCATCGCCGGCCGGCGCCCGTGAGCCCGACGCCCTGAATCTCCAGCGCGACGTCGGCCTTCTCTGTTGAGGCGTTGACGACGGCGAGGGTCAGGGTCTTTCGGTCCCCGCTGAAGGCAGCGGCGGCGTCGAGAGGCGCCGTGGCCGTTGCCGCCACCGGCAGCGTGCCGAAGTGCTTGCGGTAGAGTGCCAGCACGAGGCCCGTCGTGTCGAACGCGGCGGCGGTCTTCGTGGTCTTGATGCAGCCGATGACGTTCACGGTCTGGGCGTAGTTGGCCATGAAGAACATCTCGCTGTTGCGGGCGAACTCATGCAGTCCGGCCGCGATGCCCAGGGCGTCCTTCAGGAAGTACCGCGTGCCGAGTTCGCCGAAGACGTGCGGGCCGTACCAGTGGTTCCACTCGTCCAGGGCGATGCGGATGTCCTTGCCCTTGAGCGACTCCAGTTCGCGGCGGTATCGGCGGTGGGCGTCGGCGATGCGCCGGACGCTGTCGGGGCACTGGCGGACGTGGGCCGCGAGGTCCGGTTTCTTCTGGACGTAGAAGTGTTCGCTCACGAGGTCCATGTGGTCGGCGCACTGGCGCATCATGGCCTCGCTCCACGGGCCGACGGCCCCCACGGCGACGAGGCGGATGGAAGGGTTCCCGGCCCGCATCGCCTCGGCAAATTGGTTGTGTTTCTTGACGTACTCCTCGAGCGGCATGTGACCGAGTTGCCAGCCCCCGTACATCTCGTTCCCGATGCCCCACCACTTGACGCCGTACGGTTCCGCGTGGCCGTTGGCCACCCGCAGTTTTCCCATGGGCGTGTCGGCGCCGCCGTTGGCGTACTGGAGTTCCTCGACGGCGCTCTGGGCATCGCCCCTGCCGCTGTTGACGGCAATGTACGGCTCGGTCCCCAGGAGCCGGCAGAAGACCATGAACTCATCGAGGCCGAAGTCGTTGTGCTCGACGCCCGTCCAGGCGGGGTTTTTGCGGGGCGGGCGGCGGTCCCGGTCGCCGAGGCCGTCCTTCCAGTTGTACCCGCTCACGAAGTTGCCGCCCGGCCAGCGGTACACAGGCGCGTCGAGTTCCTTGAGTACGGCGAGCGTGTCGGCCCGCATGCCCTGGACGTTGTCGGCCGGCATGAGCGACGCCGTGCCGACGAAGCACGCGCCCGGGCCCGCCACGCGGACCGCGAGCCGCCCGTGGTCCGTGTCGGCCCCGGCGGCGAAGCGGAACGCGCGCTTCTCGTAGCGGTCCGGCCCGGCCCCGAACGTCGCCCGCGCCGCCTGGTCCGCCCCGTCGCCCCACTCAAGCGACACCTCAACCTTGGCGGCGCCCCCGGCGCCTTTGAGCCACACGTACCCGACGTACTCCTTGCCCTTGACGAGGCCCAGTTCGTTCTGGCGGATGCCGCTGCCCGGCGCGACCTGGGGCGTGTGTTCGCCTACGAAGGCGTCTTCCTTCACCATGCGGACCGAGTCGGGCGGGCTCAGGACTTCCCACGGCGAGGCGGCCACCACGGGGAAGAGCGCGCCGGGCCCGGGCGTCTTCCCGCGGTACGGGTCGTACTGGGACGTGACGGGGAACCAGAACTTGCGGTCTTCGAGCATCTCGGCCCAGATGCCGCCGTAGATGCACCGGCCCAGGTGCTCGATGAATTGGCCGTAGATGTACTTCGAGATCGGCTCGCCGGTTTTCGCGGCGTCGATGGTGATGCGTGGCTCGGGACCGGCTGGCTCGCCGGCGAAGGCAACGCTCGCCCAGAGAATCGCCCCGAGACAACCGACCCGCACCAGAACCATTGCGCTACCGTTCATCGCTGACTCCTTCCTGAGGGTTTCCGTGCCGACGCGCCAAGGCGCGCTCGGGCTGCCTATTCTGCCCCGCGGAGGCCTCCGCGTCAACCGAGAAGGGCGGCCGATGCCTGGCCCGCCTCCCGCTCCCGCCAGACCATCTCGCGGTAGACGAGAACCAGGACGAGGGTTCCGAGCGGCAATATCACACTCGAAACGAGGAGATTACAGAGACCATAGAGACCGAAGATCAGATCTTGCGCGATGCCTTTGTTGAGGAGGGCAAGGTCCGCGAGCGGGACACAAACCCAATCGGCCAGGGGAAGCAAAACGGCGGCCGCCAGGTACAGGGCGGCAAGTCGCCAATGACGAAGCGACAGACGCGTGCTTCGCACGATCGCCCGGATGCCGGAGTCTCCGAGGACGAGGACGTTCAGGGCCGACCATGCGAGGGGTATGGCCAGCAGGATGCCGATCCAGTGTGGTAGCCTGTGGATGAGCCATTCAGGAACCGGGATGAGGCGGAAGGTCTTGGCCAGGAGCGAGTTTTCATCCACCAGGCCGGATTGCAGTTCAGTCCAGGGAATCCGTCGCCCAAGCCACGGAACCAGCCAATGCACCAAGAGCGCCGCGCTGCCGGCAATCATGGTATTCGCCCAGAGCGCGGTGCTGCGGAAGGGGCTGAACAAGGTTGTTGCACCCGCGCGGCGGCCTTGCAAGAGCAGAAGTAGTGCGTACGCATAAGCAGCAAGGAAGGGCGCTATGGCGACGATGTTCACGATAATTGTGATGTGCCACCACCACCAACCGAAATCATGGCCGTCGGTAACGAAGAGGCCGATGCTAAGCGGAGCGAAGACCAGTTGCGAGATCACAAAAAGACATGCCAAGGTCAGGACGGCAAGTCCCCAGACGCGCAGGGCGCGGTGGCGAAGCAGTCCGAGGCCGGCGCGCCCTAACTGTGCGGCTCCGGCGCGCCGTTCGCCCGCGGGTCGCGTGCCGAGGATGTCGTCAGGCTCCGGTGATGTGTTTGCCATTGTTTTCCCCTATCTCGTACGGTCCGCGCGGGCGGGTTATTCGCCGCGGCGAACGGCCTCGACCTCTTCCGGCGGGACGGGTTCCGGGTGGCCGCAGCCGCCGCAGACGAGATAGAACCGCCGGTTCCAGCGCCAGACCGGCAGAAAGAAGATCGAGAGTTGCCGGCGTTCCTCCACGAGGACGTGCGGCGTTGTGCGAAGGCACTCCAGGCACCCGCGCTCAATCCCCTTGGCGAGGACCTTCTCGCGGTCGGCCACGCTCGCGATGAGACCGAAGATAAACATCCTCCCCCCTTTTTCTACGGCACGATCTCGGTGCCGACGCCCTTGTCGGTGTAGATTTCCAGGAGCAGGGCGTGCGGCACGCGCCCCGAGACGATGTGGGCTTTTTTGACGCCGCCCTTGAGGGCATCGAGCATCGTGCGGACCTTCGGGATCATGCCGCCCGAAATGACGCCCTGGGCCAGCAGGCGTTCGGCCTCCGGTTCCGAGAGGTGCGACAGGAGGCTTTCCGGGTCGTCGGCCTTGCGCCGGATGCCGTGCGTGTCGGAGACGTTGACTAACTTTTCGGCCTCCAGGGCGCGGGCGACGGCGCCTGCGGCTTCGTCGGCGTTGCAGTTGTACTTCTGGCCGTCGGCCCCGAGGCCGAGCGGCGCGAGGACGGGGATCGTTCCGAGGTCCACCAGACCCCTCAGGAGGAGCGCATCGACGCGGACGACGCGTCCGACGAAGCCGAGATCCTCGCCGTCCTTGGCCTTGAGAGGTTCGGCCACGAGGGCGCAACGGTTTTTCGTGGTGAGTCCCTCGGCCCGGGCGCCGGCTGTTTCGAGGAGGGCGACGATCTGGCCGTTGACGTCGGTCGCGAGGACGTCCTCGACGATCCGGAGTTCCTCGGGCCCGGTGTAGCGGAGGCCGGCGACGAACTTGGCTTCGAGGCCGGCGTCCTCCATGGCGCGGGTGATGGCCTTGCCGCCGCCGTGGACGACGACCGGCCGGATGCCGACCGCGCGCATGAAGGCGATGTCGGCGCAGACGGCCTCGAGGTCCTCGGGGACGTCCATGAAGGAGCCGCCGAGTTTCACGACGACGGTGCGTCCGCGGAAGCGGCGAATATATGGCAATGCCTCGATAAGTACGGCGGCTTTGGCGATGGCTTGTTCCATTTCCGCGGGGCTCCTCGTCCGATTCGAACGCATCCTTCGGCCCCGGTTATCGTAGCGGGCGGGCGCCGGGGGTCAAGCCGATTAGGCCCTGCCTCGAACCGCTCCCTGGCGACCCGCGCGGACGTGACACAAACGTGCCCACCCTCCGGGGGAATCCGGCCGAACCGCGGGAATTCGCAAGTCCTTATCCGGGCAGGAGTTGCGGTCTTTGGCGGCACGGGAAACTGTATGGCGTTGGCCGTTTGGTGGCACGGGACGCGGCGCGCCGCCCAAGGGTGGAGGGCGTGTGCGGCGCGTCTTCGCGTTTCGCCGCTGCGGCCAGAAGGTCGCGGGCGGAAGGCGCCGGCGCGGAGGCGCCCGCCCGCCTTTGCGTTCGGCCGGAGCGTTGCAGCGACGGGGCGCGTGAAACGCCGGCGTCCGGCGCCTCCTATTGAGGAAGCACCGGTACGCGTGACCGGCGGGCGCGATGGAAGGAGGTTCGGAGTGACGAAGCCGATGCGGCTGGACTTCCGTAACTTCGCGGACCCGGAACTGGACGCGGGGCTTGTCGAATACCTGGTGCGGGACGATGCAATCCCGCGCGCGATTCATTTCAATCGGCTGTGGGCGTACTACAAGAACGACCTGTCGCCGCTCGTGGCGGGCTTGGCGGACCTGGAGGCGGTGCGTTCGATCGACAGCGACTGGGCGGCGTGTGCGCGCCCGTACACGCAGGCGCAGGAGTTCGGCCTGCCGGCGCGGATCACGGGGCGGTCGCACCTGGGGTATGGCGGCGAAGGCGTGCCGCACGGCGCGTTTCGCCGCAAAGAAGTCGTCATCGAGAACGACATCGGCTGGCGGGTGGACTGCGGGGTGCACTACCTCGCCGGGAAGCCGGTCGCGGTGGAGAGCCTGGCCGAGAGCCGGGACCTCGCGTCGCAGATCGAGGCGGTGCTCCGCGTGGTGTGGGCGGCCAACGGAGGCCAGGCGCTCCTGGAGGAAGCGGCGCTGCTCGGGGCGATCTACGGCTTCGTGGACCTGGTGGTCCGTGCGAGGCCGGTGGAGGCCGGCGAGGGCGCGAGCGTGGAATCGCGAGCGGCGTCGGCCGTGGCGATCGAAGCCGTCGAGGCGCCGCGGGTTCTGCCGATCCTCGAGGAGGACGATTACCGGCGTCTGCGGTACTGGATTCAGACGTTCCGGAAACAGGCGAACCGGGTGGCCGACGGGACGCCGGCGGAGCGGCTGCTCGGCCGGTCGCGTCCGCAGATCGACGAGGTGGAGGTGCTGGAGATCCTCGGTCCGCGGTGGTGGCAGCGGTACGAGGACGGGGAACTTGCGGGCGAGGGCGAAAATCCCCTCGGGCGTGTCCCGGTCGTTCACATCCAGAACCTCGCCCATCCCTACCACTACGAGGGGCTGGGGGAAGTCGAGCCGCTCGTCCCGCTCCAGGACGAACTGAACACGCGCCTGTCGGACCGGGCGAACCGGGTGACGTTCCAGAGTTTCAAGATGTACCTCGGGCGCGGGATCGAGGGGTTCGAGGACCGCCCCGTGGCGCCCGGCCGGATGTGGGCGACGGACAACCCGGAGGCCTCGATCGAGGAGTTCGGGGGCGACGCGGAGAGCCCGAGCGAGGAGTCTCACATCGCGGAACTGCGCGAGGCGATGGACAAGGTCTCGGGCGTGACGCCGCTGGCGGCGGGTCTTCTGAAGGACCAACTGGGGAACCTTTCGAGCGCGACGGCGCTGCGCGTGGTGCTGATGGGAACGCTGGCGCGGCTGGAGCGGAAGCAGCTAACGTACGGGGCCGGGCTGGTGGAAGTGAACCGGATGATCCTGGAGGCGCTGGACCGACTGGGGATCTTGGAGACGCCGGCCGAGGCGCGCGGGACGCGGCTGCACTGGCCTTCGCCGCTGCCGGAGAACCTGGGCGAGAAACTCGCTGAGGCGAAGGCGAAGCGAGACCTCGGCGTGCCGGCCGAAACGGTGCTCCGGGAACTCGGGTACGGGCCGGATGACTGACGCATGGCCGTCGCCGTGCCGGCGGCGGACTAGACACAGAAGGAGGAGGACAAGATGTCCACGGCAGGAGGAGCCCAGGCGGGCCAGTCCGCGTCGAGCGGAGGGCGGCAGGAGCCGCAGGCAGTGATTCGCGAGAGTGCGAAGTACCGCAGGCGTGCGCAGGAGGCGGAGCGCCGGGCCGAAGCGCTGGAGGCGGAATTGGAGGCGATGCGCGGAGAGCGCGAGGAGGAATCGTCGCGGCTCGGCGCGGACCTGACGGCCGCCCGGAGCGAGGCCGAGGATCTCCGCGGCCGGGTGGAAGCGATCGAGCGCGACCGTCGGCTGGAACGCGAGTTCCTGTCGGCGGGCTGCGCCGACGTGGAGGCGGCCGTGGCGCTGGCGCGCCACCGGCTGGCCGGCCAGGAGCCGCCGGAGGACCTGAAGACGTTCGCGCGGGCCTTGCTGGCCGAGAAGCCGCATTTGCGCGGGGAGCCGGCGGCCGCGGCCGGGGCCGCGGCGCGCGGACTTGGGCCGTGCACGACGGGCGTCAAGCCGGCGGGTGCGAGCGGGCAGCGACGTGTCCTGGATCGGCTGGCCGATCAGGCGCGCCAAACGGGAAACGTGAAGGACGTGATGACCTACATGCGGGCGCGGCGCGGCGGAATATAGCGCGGCGAGCCCGGAACCAGAGCAAAGGAGCCGAACATGCCGTTTACGGGGAAAGCGACTTACTCGGCGGGCGCGGGCCTGCCGGAAATTGCGGAAGACGTGTCGGACCTGGTGAGCATCATCAGCCCGTCCGAGACGCCGCTGCTCGATGCGCTGGGTGACGCCCAGGTGGAGGCGCGCTCGACGCATCATGAGTGGCTGGAAGACGAACTGCTGCCGAACACCGACGCACTGACGGCGACGCCGTCGAACCCGGAGACCGAGACCGAGTTGGAGGTGGCCCACGCCGACAGGTTCCGGGTGGGCGACCAGTTGCGGTGCGAGGACGCCGAGGAACTGATGCTCGTGACGGACGTGGGGGCGGACACGATCACGGTCGCACGGGGCTACGGCGGGACGACGCCGGAGGCGGTGGCTTCGGGCGACGTGCTCAACATCCTGGGCAACGCGTCGCTCGAGGGGCAGGACGCCGACGCGGCGCGGTTCACGTTCCGGGCGCGTCGCGGCAACTGGACGCAGATCTTCTCGAAGGCCCTCGTCGTGAGCGGGAGCGAACTGGCGGTGCGGCACCTGGGAGTCGCGGACGAACTGGACTTCCAGAAGACCAAGGCCGTCCGGGAACTCCTGAGGGACCTGGAGAACACGGTGGTCAACGGCGTGGCGCCGGCGGCGGACGAGGAAGGTTCGGGGACGGTGCGGCGGACGATGAACGGCATCCTGCCGCAGGTCGGGACGAACCGGTTCGTGCCGGGGACGGGCGGATTCCCGAGCGGGGCCGACCTGGACGAGGAGAAGTTGAACACGGCACTGCGCCTCATCTGGGAGCAGTCGAGCGGCCAAGTGGACCTGATTGCCGTCAACGGGTACCAGAAGCGCGTGATCAGCCAGTTCGGCGCCGACTCGCGGGCGTACGCGGCCGACGATCCGCGGTACGCCAGCCAGATCGCCATCTACGAGAGCGATTTCGGCGTGCAGCGGGTGATCCTGTCGCGCTGGGTGCCGAGGGACGCTTGTCTGCTGCTCGATTCGAGCCGCATCCAGGTCCTGCCGCTGGCCGGCCGGAGTTTCCAATACCGGCCGCTGGCGGTCACCGGTGACTTCGAGAAGGGTCAGGTGCTGGGCGAGTACACGCTGGAACTGAGGAACGAAGGGGCCCACGGCGTGATCCGGGGGCTGGCGACGTCGTAAGGCATGAGGC
>JAPLMM010000269.1 GCA_026387035.1 Planctomycetota bacterium | reverse complement strand
TGCTCGAACGGATAAATCTTCTGGTGCTGGACGTGGACGGCGTCATGACGGACGGGCGGATCGTGTACGATGCGCGCGGGACGGAAACGAAAGCGTTCCACGTGCGCGACGGCCAGGGCGTCAAGTACTGGCTGCGGGCGGGGCACGAGGCGGCCATCCTTTCGGGCCGCGAGTCGCCCATCCTTCGCCGCCGCGCCGAGGAACTCGGCATCGCCGCCGTCTATGAGGGCGCGAAGGACAAGTTGCCGGTCTTCGAGAAGATCCTCAAGCGGTTTCGCCGAAAGGCCGAGAACGTCTGCTACATCGGCGATGATTTGCCGGACCTGCCGATCCTGGCGCGGGCGGGGTTTGCCGTCGCGCCGGCCGACGCCGTCGCCGAGGCGAGACGCATCGCTCACTACGTCGCGCGGTCGCGCGGCGGCGCGGGGGCCATCCGCGAGACGGTGGAACTCATCCTCGAGTACCAGGGCCTCTGGGCCGGCATCACGCGGCGCTACGCCGAGCGGCTGCCCGGCGACCTGCCGGCCGCCCGCCACCCGTGGAGGACCGGGCCGTGACCTTTCGCCGCGTCATGCTCGTCGTGCTGCCCGTCCTGGCGGTGGTCTTCGTCTTCATGGTCCTGCGCACCTGGTACAGGGAGTGGGAAGCAGGTTTTCCGGCCGAGGGTCCGGTCGCCTCGGGCGGCGCGCTTCAGAAACCCGCGGGCGGCGGCGCGGAAATGGAAACCGGCAGCGGGACCGGCCACGAAATCTCCACGAACGTCAACCTCATCCGCAAGGACCGCGAGGGCCGGCCCGAGATGCAGTTCCTCGCCGAACGGATCGTTCACATGGAGAAGAACACTTCGGACATCACCCGCCCGCGCATCCGCTTCTTCTCGCACAGCGGCGAGGTCATCACCCTCTCGGCCGACTACGGCCACGCTGTGACCAAGGGCGCCGTCACCGACATCTCCAGCATCGAGTCGGGGCGGCTCTGGGGCAACGTCATTCTCATCCACCACGGGAAAAACTATGAGGACCCCGCCGACGACATCCTCGTCGGTCTGGAGGACCTGACGTTCAACAACGAAACCTACGAACTGGCCACCGACGGGCCCGTGGTCATGGTCGGCAGGGAGATGGACCTGACGGCCCGGCGGATGCAGATGGTCCTGGACCGCAAGACGCGCCGCATCGACACGATGACCTTCTACGAGAATATTCTGATTACGCTCGAGGCGGGCGACCGCCTCCAGATGGGCCTGGGCGTCCGGCCGAAGGCGGCTCCGGCCGCCGAATCGCCGGGAGCGCCGCCGGCCCCGGCCGCGCCCACGGCGCCTGCCCCGCCGGCGCCCGCCGCACCGGCCGCATCGCCCTCGAAGGCCTCGCCTGAAGCCGCGCCGGCGCCGGAAGCGCCGAGTGCGCCGGAAGAGAGAAAGGGCGGCGACCTCTGGCGGATCGACCTGGGCGGCGAGGTGGACGCACGCCAGATGGACCAGCGGCTCCTGTGCGACCAGTTGACGCTTTACAATGCGACGGCCCGGTCGGCCGTCCAGCGCGGCGGGCCCGAAGCAGCGGCGCCACCGGTCCCGGAAGAGGTTCCGCCGGGAACCACGGTTCCCGCCCCGACGCCGCCCCGAGGACCTGCCGCGCCCTCCGGACCCGCCGCGGCGCCCGCCGAACCGGGCGCCCCCGGGGGCGAACCGTCGGCCGAGGAGCCCGAGTTTCTCCGGCCCGGCGCGCTGCCGCCGGTCGTGGTCATCGCCGACGGCCCGCTCATCATCACGCCCGTGCCGAGCGAGGAACGCAAGGAACTGAAAGGGGCGGAGAATGAAGTCACGGCCGTCGGCAAACCGGCCGTCGTCGAGGACGGTCCGACGCGCATCGTCGGCGACGAGGTCCACTATAACCTGAAGACGGGCGGCGGCCTGGTCGTCGGCCGCGAAGGCCAGTATATCCTCGAGCAGCCGGGGCGCCTGTGGCTGACGGGCGGCCGGCTCCAGTTTGACCGCACCCTCGGAACCGCCGACGTGGCGGGTAAGGGCAAACTCCACGCCGTCGTCGCCACGGCGAGCCTGACCGGAACGCCCGCGCCCGCCGACGAAGGCGCGAAGCCGCCGACGAGCGCGCTGGACGCCTCCTGGACGCGCGGGATGCGTCTGGCGTTCTATGAACTTCCGAGCGGCGAGTCGCGCGGCGGGGGCCAACTCCGCCAGGCCGCCTTCAGCGGCCAGGCCGAGGTCGTCCAGCAGGACGGCCTGCTGAAGGGCGACGAACTCGTGATCGACTTTTTCCCGGCCCTTCCCGGCGGCGGTCCGAGCAAGGCGGGCGAGAACCGCGGACAGGCCGTCCAGCGCCTGGTCGGCCACGGCGACGTATTCGTGAAGAACACCCGCCCCACCGCCGCCATCGCCGGCGCCCAGAACGTCGGCGACATCGCCTGCCAGAACCTCGACATGACTTTCGCGCGCGGGGCGACCGGCGGCAGCGAGCCCAAACGGATGAAAGCCTCCGGGAAGGTCCTCATCAACGACGCCAAGGGCAAGGTCCGCGCCGAAGACCTCCTCGTCACCTTCGCGCGGAACGACAAGGGCGTACTCGACGCCGACTACCTCGACGCTACCGGCGACGTCCTCATCGACCGCGCCGACCTCCTCGCCGAGGGCGATCACGTCAAACGCGACCTCCCGAACGGCATCCTCCTTCTCGAGGGCACCGAGAAGAAACCCGCGCGCGCGGCGCGCACCACGCTGCGGTCCGAGGAGGTTCTCGTTCCCGAACTCCCCGCCGGTCGGCGCGAGGCGACGGTCATCGGTTGGCGGACTGCCGTGGGCGGTGCGGTTAAACGGGGCGACGTGCTCGCCTCGATTTTCACGGGCGTCGGCCCCGTCGCCATCCAGGCGCCGGTTGACGGCGTGTTGAAGAGCATACTCCGCCAGGTGGGCGATGCGGTCGCTGCGGGCGACGTCGCCGCCGTGCTCGACGTTCCGCTCACGTCGCGGATCGGCGGCCCGAAGGTGGAGTTTCTCGAGAAAGAGGGCAAGGCCCGTGTCCGGGGCGCGGGGGAACTCGAAGTGCCCGCCTCAACGGACCTTCGGGGCCGGCCGCGGCAAAGCGCCGACCCGCTCGTCATCCGGTGGAAAGAGAGCATGTATTTCGAGGACGCGCGGAACTTCGCGTTCTTCGACGGCGACGTGAAGGCGACGACGGGCGCCAGCCGACTCGACTGCCGACGCATGTGGGTCTACTTCCGCGACGCGCCCGAGAAGGCGCCGGCCCCCGGCGCGGTCGCGGGGACGCCCGCTCCGGCCAAGGACCGCTCGTCCCCGATGGGCGGCCTCATGGGCCGCAAAGCCGTCGAACGCGTCTTCGCCGAGAACGACGTGCGGGCCGTCGAACGCCGGATGGACCCCGACGGCGCCGTGCGGTACCAGATGGAGATCGACGGCGACAACCTGACGTACGTCGAGGCGAACCGCAAGGCCTACCTCCGCGGGCCGGGACGCATGCGCATCCTCGCGCGCGAGAAGGCGGACCCCGGCAAGGCGGCGCCGCCGGGCCTCGGCCACGCCGACGAGGGCAAGTTCTGGGCGGTCGAGGCGCCCGCCGGCTACGCCCGGACGAACGTCGCGTGGACCGAGGGGATGGCCTACGACGGCGCCGGCGACCGGTGCTATTTCAAAGGGAACGTGGAGGTGATTCACGTCGGCCGAGGCTCGCCGGGCGCCGGGGCTGCCTCGGGCGGCAAGCCCACCACGACGAAGATCCGCAGCGGCGACCTCCAGGTCGTCTTCAGCGAGCGCGCCCCTTCCGCCGCCGCGCCCGCCGCACGCGAAGACCGCATGACCGTCGAGAAGATGGTGGCGGACGGCGGCGTCCGGTTGTGGGTGGACGACCGTTGCGGCAGCAGCCAGCGGCTGATGTACCAGCGGGCGCCGGAACTGATGCGCCTTTACTCGGGCGCCGACCAGTGGGCGCGCCTCTGGCAGGCGACCGAGGCGACGCAGCAGTTCGGCGAGGTGGCCGCACGCGTCATCACCTACCATCCGGATTCCAAGCGCGTCGAGATGATCGACCAGCAGGAAATCGTCGTCACGCCCAAGCGATAAAGGAGAGGCCGATGGATGCCCTGGAAGCCCTGCGCAGCCGGCGCTCGTGCCGACGTTTCGCCGACCGCCACGTCGGACGCGAACTCGTCGAGCAGGTGGTGGACGCCGGCCGACTGGCCGCCACCGCGCGCAACGAGCAGCCGTGGGAGTTCGTCGTCGTGACGGATGCCGCCGCTCGCCGCGAGATCGCCGCCATGACCGACTACGGCCCCTTCATCGCCGACGCGCCGGTCTGCATCGCTGTCCTCGCCGAGGCGACGAAGTATTACCTCGAAGACGGGTCGGCCGCCACCCAGAACATGCTCCTCGCGGCCCACGCCCTCGGCCTCGGCGCGTGCTGGGTCGCCGGCGACAAGAAACCCTATGCCCCGCAGGTCGTCAAACGGATCGGGGCCCCGGCCGAGTTGCACCTGGTCTCTCTCGTGGCCATAGGGTGGGCCGAAGGCGCGCTGGCGAGTCCCGGCAAACGGTCCCTCGAAGACGTCCTGCACTGGGACACCTATTGACGTCCCGCGGGCTTTTCAGGCTCGGACCGCCGAGGCGAATCCCCAAGCGGATTGTCCTCGGCGGTCCGTGGGCTTATAATCAAGTCGTGAGCGAGAACCTGCCGTCCAACTTCCCCTAAGGAGGTCCGAACATGGACGCGCGACGCCCGAACGCCTGCCTGTGGTTGATCCTGTCTCTTGCGGCGGGGTGCCTGGCTGTCCCCGTTGCGGTCGCCCGGTCGGCGGAGGCGCCTGCTGCCGAACCGCCGAAGGAGAAGGTCCATGCCTGCGCCGGGGCTGGGCGGTGGTTCCCGGCCGACGCGGACGGCCTCGCGCGCACGGTGGACGGATTTCTGTCCGAGGCTGGCGCCGAGATTCCGCGCCCGCCGGTCGCGCTGATTGTTCCCCATGCCGGGTACGAATACTCCGGCGCCGTGGCGGGGAAGGGATACGCGACGCTCAAAGGCCGCTCTTACAAGCGCGTTATCCTCCTCGGGCCGAGCCATCAGGCCGCCGTCCGGGGCGCGAGCGTCCTTCGCGCCGACGCCTACGAGACGCCGCTCGGCCGGATCCCCGTCGACGCCGAGGCGCGCGATGCGCTCCTCAAGTGCCCCGTGGTCCGGGAGCAGCCGGCCGCGCACGCCGGCGAATGGTCCGTGGAGAACCAACTGCCGATGCTCCAGCGCGCCCTCAAGGATTTTGCGATGGTCGAGGTGATCGTCGGCGTCATGACGCCCACCGAGCGCACCACGCTGGCCGAAGCCCTGCGCAAACTGACCGATGCCGAGACGCTCCTCGTGGTCGGCACGGACTTCACGCATTACGGTCCGCGCTTCGGCTACGTGCCGTTCACGGACCTCGTGGCCAAACGCCTCGCCGATCTGAATGACAAGGCCGTGGCGAAGATTCTCGACCTCGACGCAATTGGCTGGGACCGGTTTATTGCGGAGACGGGCGATACGATCTGCGGCCAGGCGGCCGTGGGACTCCTCCTCGAAGTGCTCAAGGCCCGGGGCGACGTGAAAGGCCAGCGCGTCGCCTTCGACACCAGCGGCCGGATCACCGGCGACTGGGGAAACTCCGTGACCTATGCCTCGATCGTCTTCTGGCGGACCGGCGAGGCCGCCTATCTTAAAGGCCCCGAGAAACAGACCCTCCTTCGCCTCGCCCGCGACGTCCTCAAGGAGTTTCTGAACACCGGCAAGGCGTCTCTCGACGAATCGAAGTATGAACTGGCCGGTGTGCTCAAGCGGCCGGGCGCAGCCTTCGTCACGCTCAAAAACCACGGACGCCTCAGGGGCTGCATCGGCACATTTCTGCCTCAGACGCCCCTGTACCAGACCGTCGCCGAGATGGCTCGCGCGGCCGCGCAGGATTTCCGGTTCCGCGGCAATCCGGTGACGCCGGCGGAATTGGGCGAAATCGACATCGAGATCTCCGTCCTGACGCCCCTGGAGAAGGTCCGCGATCCGCTTAAGGACATTGAACTCGGTCGCCACGGCATCTACATCGAAGGGGAGGGGAGGTCCGGCTGTTTCCTCCCGCAGGTGGCCGCCGAAACCGGATGGTCGAAGGAAGAGTTCCTGTCCCAGTGCGCGGCCGGGAAGGCCGGCCTCGCCCCGAACGCCTGGAAGAAACCCGGCGTCACGGTCTATCGGTTCGAGGCCCACGTCTTCGGGGAGAAGCTCGTGCTTCGTAGCGAAGTAGCGCCGCTACTTCGCAGAGTAGCAGAGGAGGCGAAACCGTGATGAAGCGGCGCGAGTTCCTGGCGCAGGCAGGGGTGGCGACGGCCGCCGTCGCGGGGCTGCCCTATGTGACCTCGGCGTTCGGGCCGACCCGGCCGGACCCCTCCAAGTCGCGCGTCGTCGTCGTGCGCGACGACGCCCTTGCCCAGGACTCGCCGGACCCCAAGCGCGTCCGCGAACTCCTGGACGAGGCCGCCCGCATGCTCGCGGGGGACGCCCGCCCGGCCGACGCCTGGGCACGATGGTTCAAGCCCGACGACCGCGTCGGCATCAAGGTCAACTGCCTCGGCTTCTCCACGAGCCCGGTCGTGGCGCTCGCGCTGGCCGAGGCGATCGGATCGGCCGGCGTCGCGCCCGAACGCATCATCCTCTGGGACCGCTCCGACCGCGAACTCAAGGCCTCCGGCCACACGCTCCGGACGAGCGGCAAGGGCGTGCGGTGCTTCGGCACGGACGCCCTCGCCTCGCGCGGCGGCGAGGGATATGCGAGCGAAATCGCCACCAGCGGCGCCATCGGAAGCCTCTACTCCCGCATCGTCACCGACGAGACCACCGCCCTCGCCAGCGCCGCCATCCTCAAGGACCACAACCTCGCCGGCCTCACCGGTTGCCTGAAAAACTTCTACGGCGCCATCCACAACCCGAATAAGTATCACGGGAACGGGTGCGACCCGTTCATCGCGGACGTCTGCGCCCATCCGCACATCCGCGGCCGGCTGCGGATCGCCCTGTGCGACGCGACGCGCCCCCAGTACGACGGCGGCCCGCCGTCGCGGCCGGACCGGCAGTGGGCTTACGGCGGCATTCTCCTCGCCACGGACCCGGTCGCACTCGACCGCGTGGCCCTCGAGATCCTCGAGGGGAAGCGCGCGGCCGCGAAAATGAAGACGCTGGCCGACGAGAAGCGGCCCGCCCGGTATCTCGCGAGCGCCGAGGCGCGCGGCCTCGGGGCCGCCGACCTCGTGCGGATAGAGGTCATCGGAATCGGCAAGCCATGGCTCGACGTGGGATAGAATCCGGCGATGCGGAAACGCGGGGTGCGCCAGACTTTTCTGGCACTTGGCGAAGGCGCGAAACGCGGCTTGTGTGGCACGGCCGGTCTTGTCCGGCCGTGCGGGGCGCACGGCGGGGCGAGGCCCGCCGTGCCACACCGTCTAACCTTTCCACAATGGCTGTGAAGGCTTCGTGGCCAGTGCCGGAAAATCTTGGCGCACCCAAATCGCGGCGCGAGTTCCTCCAAGCGCTCGGCGCGGGGGCCTGTGCCGCGTGTGCGGCAGGGATTGCCGGCCGATTCGCCTCCGCCCAGGCGGAGGACTGGCGGGCCCAGACGGCCGTCCACGACGCCCTGTGGTTCGACCGCCTGCCCGACAAGGCCGTCCGCTGCACCCTTTGCCCGCGCGAGTGCGTCGTCGCCGACGTCGAACGCGGGTACTGCGGCGTGCGGGAGAACCGCGGCGGCGACTATAAGACCCTGGTGTACGGAAACCTCTGCACCATCAACGTCGACCCGATTGAGAAAAAGCCTCTGTTCCATTACCTGCCGGGGACGCAGGCCCTCAGCGTCGCGACGGCCGGATGCAACATGGAATGCAAGTTCTGCCAGAACTGGGAGATCAGCCAGTTTCGCCCCGAGCAGGTCCGCAGCCTCCTGGTGCCGC
Organism: Planctomycetota bacterium; assembly: GCA_026387035.1. NCBI lineage: Bacteria > Pseudomonadati > Planctomycetota > Planctomycetota bacterium. Next base: position 7,192 of record JAPLMM010000269.1, on the reverse strand, counting down.
CGGAGAATCTCGTCCAGACGGCGGCCGCGCGGGGCATCCCCACCATCGCCTACACGTATTCCGAGCCGGTAGTTTTTTATGAGTATATGCATGACACGGCCGCGGCGGGGCGCGCGGCGGGCGTCGGCAGCGTCATGATCTCGAACGGCTTCATCCAGGAGGCGGCGATTCGGCAACTGTGCAAGCACCTGACGGCCGTCAAGGTCGATTTGAAGGCCTTCACCGAAAAGTTTTACGAGGACCAGTGCGCGGCCCAGTTGGCGCCGGTCAAGAAGGCGCTCGAGGTCCTGGCCGACGTGGGGATTCACACCGAGGTCGTCGTCCTCTTGGTGCCGACGCTGAACGATTCGGAGGCCGAGATCCGCGAGATGACCCGGTGGCTCGTCAAGGCGCTCGGCCCGGACGTTCCCGTCCACTTCTCCCGGTTCCATCCGACCTACCGCATGAAGAACCTGCCGCCGACGCCCGTCGAGACCATCGACCGCGCCCGCAAGGTCGCCCTGGACGCCGGCCTGCGGTACGTCTATGTCGGCAACGTCCCGTTCCACGAAGGGGAGAGCACGTACTGCGCGTCGTGCGGCAAGCGGGCCATCGGGCGCGTCGGCTACCGCGTGGACCCCTCGGGCATGAAAGACGGGGCGTGCGCCGCCTGCGGGGCGAAGATCCCCGGCGTCTGGTCCCGGGACGAGGCCCTTCGATTCATGCCGAAGCCGCCGGCCGGACCGCAGCCCCCGCCGACACCAGCGCCGCGCTCAGCGCCTTCATCGTCACCACGACGAGCAGCGTCCCGCTGATGCCGAGGACCGGCACGAGGGCGACGCCGGTCACGAGCGCCCCGGCGCAGGCGCCGAGGCTGTCGGCCGCGCTCACCGCGCCCGCGACGCGTTCGATGCGCGGTTCGTCCCCCAGCCGGACGCAGGCCGCGAGCGGAAAGACGAGCCCGCCCAGGACTCCCGCGACGGCGACCAGTCCGAACGTCGCGAGTTGAACCGGCCAGTCGGCCGACGACGCGCGCAGCACCGCCAGGATGAGCACCAGACCCGCCGCGAACACCGTCACCGCCAGGTCCAGGGCGGCCAACGACCGCAGCCCCGGCCGCCGGGCCGCGTCCTCTGTCGCCCGCCCGATGCGGCGGTTCATCAGAAAACTCCCCGCCACGAGGCCGAACATGAACACGCCCACCACCAGGCCCACCATCCCGTACACGTAGCCGTAGAGCGTCTGGAAGGTATAGAGGAGGACGATCTCGACGGCCATGCTCGCGAAGCCCGTCGTGCCGACCGACCAGAGAAGGGCGGTGCGGCCCAGGCCGCGCCTGCCCCGCGCGAGACCGGTCAGGGCGGCAAGCAGTGTCGCGGCGGCGATTGCCCCCGCCGCCCACTCGAACCGCAGCGCGAGAATCGCTTCGAGCAGGCTCGACCGCCTCTCGGCCGGCGCCTCGGGTCCGGCGTGAGCCGCCTCGCTCGTCGTCGCCCAGTAGCGCATGTGGTAGATGGCCGCCGCCGGCTGCTCGTCGGTGTTCAGATGGGCCGGCCTCTGGGCCGCAAGCGCCCGCTCGACCTGGGCCCGCTTCGCAGGATCCAGAAAATCCGACGCCCCCTCGAACCATAGCGGATCGAAATATGGCGACTCGATGCCGCGCTCCCGGTAGCGTGCAGCAAGCGCCTCGCCCGCGGCGACCAACACCCCGTCCGCCTTGGCTGCGAAAACGCGCACCGGGTCGCCGTACGAGAGGAGCGTGTCCGGGAAGACGTGCGCCAACGGAATGGCTACGCTTCCGACGTACTCCGAGAGTTCGGGGCCCCACGCTCCGACGGACCCGGTGAGCGAAAACGCCAGCACGCCGTCGTCCGAAAAAATCCGCGCCAGTTCCGCGAAGAACTCCTCCGTGTAGAGCCGCGCTCCGAGCGTCGAAGCGGGCGGCGGGGCCGCGAGAACGACGAGGTCGTATCGTGGGGCAGCGTCGGCCGCAAGCCGCTTCACGTACCGCCGCGCGTCGGCAAAGTGTGTGTGCGCCCGGAGCCGCTCGGCGGCGAGGCGGTCGGCATCGTCGAGGTGCGCGACCACGGCCTCGTATTCTGCGCGGTCGAGCGTGACGTAATCGAGGCGCTCGGGCCTGTGCCGTTCCAGTTCCTTTAGCAGTCCCTCCAGCCCTCCGCCGAGGACCAGAATCCGTTTCGGATGAGGGTGCTCGCACGCCGCCAGGTGCGCTTCGATCGCCAGGTCCGTGTGGTTCGGCCACGTTGCGGCAACTGTGCCGTTCGTGTACAGGCTGAATTGGTTCCCGAGCCTGCCGACGGCGATGTTCTGGTACTTCGAGTCCACCGACTCGACGAGGTCGAGGCCCGGCGCGAAACTCCGCCATCGCCACTGGACCGTCTTGGAGTCGAGCCAGGCGGTCACGCCTCCCAGGATGAGCCCCGCGCGGACGACGGCGCACGCCAGGAAGATTGCGGCCGCGGGCCGCCACCGCACCCGCTCGCGCGCGATCGCCGCAGCCGCGGCGGCAAGAAGCGCGCCGCCTCCCGCGGTGAGGGTGAACGCGCTCGCGCGCCCGACGAGGACAAAGGAGAAGAGGGCCCCGCCCGCCAGGCTCCCCGCCGATTCGACGAGGTACGCCCAGCCGACCGACCGCGCACGCTGAGCGAGGCTTTGAGCGTCCGCGCCCACCAGCGCGCTCGCCGCGGGGAACGCGAGGCCCACCCACAGGCTCACCGGCGCGGTCGCAAGGAGCGAGACCCATGCCATGTCGCCGAGGCCGACGTACTCGCCCGGCCCGACGCCGAGCATCGGCCGCGCCGCGCGCAGCAGCAAAATCTCGGCCGCAAGGATGGGCGGCATCGCCAGGGCCGACACGAGGAGCACGATCCACGGCCGGCGCGAACGTGCCAGAATGCGCCCCGACGCCTGCGCTCCGACGGCCACTCCCGCCAGCCAGAACGCCAGCACCAGGCCCCACGCCAGTTCCGATCCGAACAGGAGGACCTGGGCCTCGCGCAGGAGCGTCGCCTGGGCGCCCACGGCATAGGCGCCCAGAAGGAAGAAAAAGACGAGGACCGCCGTTCGCCCGCGCATGTCAGCATCCTAGAAGCAACGCGGCCCCGCCGCAAGGCCACAAGTTTAGCCGCCCGCCTTGTCCCTGTTCGGTGGTTGGACCCCTTTGGGGGCGGGCGCGTTTTGTGCCGCCCACGTTTAGCCGTCGGCGGCACGCCGACGGCTGTAACTTTTTTGAGGTGCACCCCTTTCGCTCGACGTGACTTTCGCGTACAATGTTATTGTGCGGCAACCGGCGAATCGCACGCGAAGGAAGGAGGCGGTCATGGACCTTTTCGAGGCGATCGAAACGCGGGCCAGCGTCCGGGCCTACGACCCGGTCGAAATCCCGGAACAGGACCTGATGAAAATTCTCGGCGCGGGCCGGCACGCCCCCTCCGGCGGCAATCGCCAGCCGCTCCAGTACGTCCTCGTCCGCGACCCGAAGACCCTGAAGGCCCTCGAGCGCGTCCAGACGTCCTTCGCCAGCGCGTCGGCGGCCATCGGCATCATCGCCGACCCCGCCGTCTCGCGCTGGTGGCTGGAGGACGCCGCCGCGGCGGCAGAGAACATGCTCCTGGCGATCCACGCGCTCGGCTACGCGTCGGTGTGGGTCGAAGGAACGCTCCTGAAGGAAGAGGAGTTCGCGAGGACCCTCCTCGGCGTGCCGAAGGAGAAACGCTTCGCCATCCTCCTTCCGATCGGCAAGGCGCCCCAGAAGACGCCGCAGGCCGACAAGAAACCCTTGAAGGAAATCCTCTGGCGCGAACGCTACGGCAAGAAATAGCGCCGCCCGCGGAAATCAAAGCCCACGGATTCCAATCCGTGGGCTTTCGTTTGTAATCCACGCCGCCGCGCCTGCCCCGGCGTAGTCCCCGCCGCGGCGGGGACGAAGCCGGGCCGACCGCTCACGGAGACTGCTTCACGTTGACCACCGCGTTCCACCGCGGGTCCTGCCGCAGATTCTCCAGGTCCGGGTCCTGTTGCATGTACTCCATATCTCGATATCCGAGCCGGATCGCGTTGCGAAGCGACAGGAACGCCCGCGACGTTTCCTTCAGAAGCGCCAGCGAGCACGCCAGGTTGTAGTGCGCGATCGGGTCCCTCGGCTTCAGGACCACCAGCCGGCGGTCCACCGCGAGGCCGTCCCGATACCGCCCGGTCTTGGTGTAGAGGTGCCCCAGTTGCGCGAGGGCGTCCGCGTCTTCGCCCAGCCGCGCGAGCATGTCCTCCAGGAACCGGATGTCGAACGCCTCCTGGTCCTCGCGCGGGCGCTCGCTCGTCGCCTCCGCGATCGGCCGCCCGAACCACGATACGAGGTCCCAGTGATCCCAGTTCACCCGGACCCTTTCGACCCGCGCCATAGCGCCTCCTTCTCCCTTACATTATACGGCGCTTCTCGCGAAATGCCAGTCGTCGTACCGCTTGCGGCTTAGCGTCCGTTCAACGCCCGGGGATGAGCGCAGTTCAACGCCCGGGGATGAGTCCCGGCGCGCCGGGACGAATCCCCGGGACGCCTTTCACCCGCACCTTTCGTTGCGTCGCCCGCGCCAGGCCGTATAATGGTCCGAGACCCGCGTCCGTGCCGACAAAGGGGAACCCATGAGCGACCTGGAACGACGTCTGGCTGGCGAAATCCTCGCCATCCGCGCCATCGACTGCCACAGCCACGTCCCCCATCAGGCCCCCCACGCCCGCTCCCTCGCCGACCTCCTCGGATACCACTATTACACCGAGTTGGCCCACTCCGCCGGAATGCCCGCCGACGCCGTCGACCCGCGCCGCTCCGAGGCCGACCGCATCGCCGAGATGGTCTCGCGCCTCGCCACCCTCGACAACACCGTTCAGCACAGTTGGCTCGTCGAGGCCGCCAGGGAACTCTTTGCCTTTCGCGCCCCGCGCCTCACCGCCCAGAACTGGACCGAACTCGCCCAGGCCGTCGCCGAGGCCGGCAAACAGACCCACCGCTACCGCACCGTCCTCGCCAAGGCCAACCTCGAAAAGGTCTTCCTCACCAACCTCTTCGACGAGGACCTCTCCGAGGTCGACCCGACCGTCTTCGTCCCCTGCCTCCGCGCCGACGACCTCGTGTTTCAGGCGGGCGACGCCGCCGTCCGCCGACGCCTCGCCGTCAAGACCGGCATCGAGGTCGCCTCGCCGAACGATCTGCGCGACGCGGTCGGCTGGCTCTTCCGCTACTTCACGGGGCAGGGGGCCGCCTCCGCCGCCATCAGCCTCCCGCCCGATTTCGTGCCGCGGCCCCCGGACGAAAAGGCCGCCGCCAAAGCCCTCGCCCGTGCCGCGCGCGGCAAAGACCTCTCGCCTGGCGAGGCCGACGAACTCGCCGCCTTCGCCTTCGAGACGGTCGTCCAGGCCTGCGCCATCTTCAAACGGCCGATGCAACTTATGATCGGCGTCGTGAGGAACGTCTATCCCGCCGGCGTCGAGGGCGGACGCGACCTGCTTTCGCACCGCGGAAGCCTCATCGCCTACGCCGACCTCTTCCGCCGACACCCCGACGTCGATTTCGCCGTCTCCGTCCTCTCCGCCGTCTGGAGCCACGAACTCGCGACCTTCGCCTGGATCTTTCCGAACGTCAAACCCTCCGGCCACTGGTGGTACGCCAACATCCCCGTCCACATCGAGAACGAGTTGCGCGCGCGCCTCGAGGCCGTCCCGAAGGTGAAACTCATCGGATATTATAGCGACATGTACAAGGTCGAGTTCGGCCTGCCGAAGTTCAACATGTACCGCCGGGTCCTCGCACGGGTTCTCGCCCGCGATTTCGTCGAGACCGGCCTCATGACCGAGATGCAGGCCGTCGAAACCGCACGCCTCCTCTTGCGCGACAACCCCAAACGCCTCTTCAACGTCTAACACCCCGCGCGCGCCATTAAAGCCCGGGGATGAACGAAGTGAATCCCCGGGACTCCTTTCACCTGCGCCACCTGTGCCCGTGTCACCCCAGCGCCGGCGCAAAAACCTCCGCGTACAACTTCTCCACGTTCGCCCGCGTGTCCGCGCGGAACGGCAACCCCGCCATCGCCCGCGCCCGCTCGATGTCCTTCGGCAAATCCAGGCGGTATTGGCTCGCCGCATGGAACCATCCCCGCCGCGCGTAATACCACGCCAGGTACTCCTGCTCCGTCTGGCCCGGCGTCGGAATGAAAAGCGCCTTCTTCCCCAGTTCCGCGAGTTCCATCACCGTCGTGTATCCGCTCCGGCACACGGTCAGTTTCGCCCGGTTCATCATCTCCTCTTGCCCCGCGCGGTCGAGGTACCCGTGCACCTGGATCCGTTCCCCGATTTGCCGCGTCTCCTTCACCTCGGGCTTCCCCAGCGTGACCACAATGCGGCCGCCCGGACACTCCTCGACGCGCTCAAGGACGATCCGCTCGAGTTCCGTTCTCTGCGGTTCCGGTCCGGAGACGGAGATGAAGACGTCCACATCCTCCGCCACGTCCATCCGCCGGACGCTCGACAGAATCCCCGCGTAGTAAATCCTCCGCCGGCGCGCGAACCAGAGGCCGTGCGCCAGTTGCCCCGAAAGGTTCTCCACCGGGTCCGCATAGTCCGGTACGATCACCGCGCGGAATCGCCGGTGGTAGAAATAGTTGAAAAGTTCCGCGACGAACCGGAACGGCCGAAGGGCAGGGGGCGCGTGAAACCGCAGTTGATGCGATATGAGGAAACTCGGAATCTCCCGCGAGCACACGTTGAACCGGTTATCGCTCAGAATCAGGTCGAAATCCCGCTCCGCCAAGAGAAGCCGGACGTTCCGCGCCTCCCGGTGCATCGCCCGAATTATCACGGGCGCCATCGCCAGAAACTTCGGCACGAAGAACCGCGTCGCCGAGTAAGGCGTCGGATAATCCGCGAGTTCCAGAAACTCGCACCCCGGCGCCTCGTGCCGAAGCAGCGCGAGCGCACGGTCCGACGCCGCGATCGTCACGTGATGGCCCCGCTCCAGGAAGTAGCGGATGATCGGCAGGTCGCGCGTCGCGTGCCCCAGTCCCCACGAGAGCGGGCTGACGAGAATTCGCTTCACCGACCTCCCCTTCTTGTCCAGGGTGCCATGCTTTCGCTTGTCCCTGTTGTCGTTGGACCCCTTCGGGACGGAAGTTTACCCGCCGTGTCCCTGTTCCCTTTGGACCCCTTT
>JAPLMM010000268.1 GCA_026387035.1 Planctomycetota bacterium | reverse complement strand
ACTGCGCGCCGGGCAGCGCATCGTGCTGCTCGAGGGCGTCGAGGCGGCCGCGGCCGGAGAACAGGTGGCGATGCGATGAGACTGTGCGTGCGGCTCGGAGGATTGGCGGTCCTGTTGGTGGGCATCGCGATGGCCCTGGTCCACCTGCGGACGGAGACGGTGTGCGCGGGCCACCGCCTGCACAGCCTGTTCCGCGAGAAACGGGACCTGGAGAAGTCGTGCAAACAACTGGAACTGACCGTGGCCGAGTTCAAGAGCCCGCAGCGTCTGCGGCAGGAAGTCCAGGAGTGGCGGGCTGCGAGTGACGGGGCAGGGGGCGGGCCGGGCTTCGCCCCGGCGCAGCGTCCCGCCGGGATGGCGGGCCGAACGCCGGGGCACTGCCGCCTTTTCTCGCCGAGCGGGGGAACGGGGCGCCGCCGTAGGGTCGTGTGCGTTGCCTCGGCCGCTCAGGCGCCAAGGGGTGCGCCTTACAGGGATTGTGTGGCACGACCGGTCTTGTCCGGCCGTGCAGGGCGCACGGCGGGGCAAGGCCCGCCGTGCCACCCCGCCGGGGTTTCGCGCCTTCGCCAAGTGCCGTAAAATCCTGGCGCACCCGCCAAGGGGATGACGTGATTGCACCGAACCATCAGCGCCGGGTCGCCTTCCTGGTGACGGGGGCGCTCGGCCTGCTGCTTGCCGCGCTGGGCGGTTGGCTTCTGTGGATTGCGGTCGTTTCCTCCGAACCGCTCGCTCGCCGCGCGTCCCAGCAACTCCACATGACGGTGCCGATTCGGCCGGAGCGCGGGAGCATTCTGGACAGCCATCTGCGGATTCTGGCGGCAAGCGTGGAAGTTCCGAGTGTGTTCGCCGACCCTTTCGTCGTCGAGGACCCCGCCGACGCCGCCGCCAAGGCCGCCCCGGTCCTCGGCATGACGGCCGATGAGTTGTATCGGATCCTGGCGGAAGACCGGAAGCAGCGGTTCGTGTGGTTGAAGCGTCGGGTGTCGCCGGAGACGGCCGAGGCCGTCCGGCGTCTTCGCGTGTTCGGCATCGGCGTGACGGCGGAAGGTGAGCGGCACTATCCGAACGGCTCGCTGGCCGCCCACGTCCTCGGGTTCGTCGGCCAGGAGGAGCAGCAGGGCCTGGAGGGCCTGGAGCGGATGTTCGACGACCGGCTGGCCGGACGCAAGGGCCAGGCGTACATCCTCGCGGATCGCCGGCGCCGGCCCATCTGGTCCGAGCCGGACCAGTTCGTTCCGGCGGAGGACGGCGAGCACCTGGTCCTGACGATCGACGCGATGATTCAGGCGTGGGCGGAGGAGGCCGTCGCCGAAGCGAGCGAAAAGTTCCATGCCGCAAGCGCCACGGCCATCGTGATGGACCCCCGGACGGGGGCGATCCTGGCGCTGGCGAACGTGCCGACGTTCGATCCGAATCGGTACGGCGAAACGCCGGCGGACGCGCGGCGAAACCGGGCGGTGACGGACCCCTCGCCGCCGGGCAGTTGCGCCAAACCGTTCCTCGCCTCTGTCGCCCTCGAGCGAAACGCCGTTCGCCTGGGCGAGGTTCTCTACTGCGAGGACGGTTACTGGGCGGCCGCGAAACTCCACGACGCCGGGCACCGCTACGGCAACCTGACGTTCGAGGAAATCCTCATCAAGTCGAGCAACATCGGGATGGCGAAACTGGGCGTGCGCCTGGGGAACGAGCGGCTGTACGAGGCGCTCACGGGGTTCGGATTCGGCCGGCGGACGGGCGTCTGGCTGCCCGGCGAAGACCCGGGCCTGGTGTATCCGCTCGCGCGTTGGACCCGCCTGAGCACGACGCGCATCCCGTTCGGTCAGGAGTTTTCGGCGACGCCGCTTCAGTTGGTCACGGCGTTTGCGGCGATCGCGAACGAGGGCAAGTTGCTCCGGCCGAAGATTCTGCGCGGCGTCCTGGACGGCCGCGGCCGCGTCGTCGCCGACCTCGCCGAGCCGGAAGTCGTCGGGAAGGCTCTTGACCCGGCGACCGCACGCAAGATGATTGACCGGGCCCTCGTGGGCGTCGTCGAGCAGGGGACGGGCAAGGCGTGCCATATTCCAGGCTACCGCGTGTTCGGCAAGACGGGGACGGCCCAGAAGATCGACCCGGAAACCCGGGCGGTGAGTCACACGCGCTACATCGGCTCGTTCCTGGGCGGGGCTCCGGCCGACGCCCCGCGCGTGGTGGTCCTCGTTTCCGTCAACGAGCCGGACGCGTCGCTCGGCTACTACGGGGGCACGGTGGCGGCGCCGGCCGTCAAGAAGATCCTCGAGCGGACGCTCGAGTACCTGGGCGTTTCACCTTCGGGCTCGGCGCCCGACCGGCCGCCGACCAGCCTGGTGACCGACTAGCGCCGTCTCCAGAAAGGTCGAATGACACTACACTGAGTGGCACGGCCGGTCTTGCCCGGCCGTGCATCGGCGCACGGCGGGACAAGGCCCGCCGTGCCACACGGACCGTCGGAAATAGGTGACTGTCCCTATTTTCTTACCGTGCCCCGGCGCGCCGGGGTTGTGAAAGAAATCTTACCTCTGCGTTCTCGGCGCTCTCTGCGTTGAGAGGGCGTTGTGAAATTAAGGGAAGCCCGGATGAAACTTTCGGACCTGGCCAAGCGGATCCCCGGATCGCGCGTCGTCGGCGCGGGGGATGTGGACGTCGCGCGCGTGGTCCACGATTCTCGCGGGGTGCGGCGAGGCGACTTGTACGTCGCGCTCGTCGGGACGCATGTGGACGGACACGAGTTCGTGCAACCGGCCCTCGAGGCCGGGGCCGTGGCGGCCGTCGTCGAGCGGACGGTCCGGCTGCCGGGCAACCCGCCCCTGGTCGTCGTGCCGGACGCGCGCGAGGCGTTGGCGTTGGCGGCCCACGCGCTGGCCGGCGACCCGACGCAGCGGCTGACGGTCGTCGGCGTCACGGGAACCAACGGAAAAACCACCACGACGTATCTGGTGCGGAGTATTCTGGAGAAGGCGGGGCACGCGACCGGACTCCTGGGGACGGTGGGTTACCAGATCGGCGAGCGGTGGATTCCGTCGCGGATGACGACGCCGGACGCGACGGACCTGGCGGCGTACTTCGCCGAGATGGTCGAGGAAGGGCTGGAGGCGGCGGTGATGGAGGTTTCCAGCCACGCGCTGGACCAGCGCCGGGTGGCGGGCATCGCGTTCAACGTCGGTGCGTTCACGAACCTGACGCCGGAGCACCTGGACTATCACAAGGACATGCCGTCCTACCGCCAGGCGAAGGGGCGCCTGTTCGCGGGCCTGTCGGCCGAGGCGTGGGCCGTTCTGAACGCCGACGACGAGGCGAGCCCTTTGTTTGCCGAGGCGACGCCGGCGCGCGTCCTGTGGTACGGCCTGGACCGTCCCGCGGACGTCCGGGCGGAGGACCTGGCGACGAGCCTTGAGGGGAGCCGCTTCACCCTGCTCCTGCCGCGCGGACGGGCGCCGGTGCACACGGCCCTGCTGGGGAAGCACAACGTGCGGAACTGTCTGACGGCGGCGGCGATAGCCGAGGCGCTGGCTGTTCCGATCGAGGCGACGGTCGCGGGGCTCGAGGCGGTGACCACGGTGAGGGGCCGCCTCGAAAAGGTGCCGACGGACCGGCCTTTCACGGTGCTGGTGGATTACGCGCACACGGCGGATGCGCTCGAGAACGTGCTGGAGGCGGTGCGTGGGCTTTCACCGCGGCGCCTGATTCTGGTGTTCGGATGCGGGGGCGACCGCGACCGCAAGAAGCGGCCGGAGATGGCGCGGGTGGCCGAACGTCTCGCCGACCGGATCGTCGTCACGAGCGACAATCCGCGGAGCGAGGACCCGCGGGCGATTGCGGAGGAGATTTTCAAGGGATTCTCTTCGCCCGCGGCGGCGACGGCGGAACTGGACCGCCGGCGGGCGATCGAACTGGCGATCCGCGAAGCGGCCGAAGGCGACGCCGTCCTCATCGCCGGCAAAGGCCACGAAACGTA
>JAPLMM010000267.1 GCA_026387035.1 Planctomycetota bacterium | reverse complement strand
CGCGGAGAACGAGCCGGCCGCACGAGGGGGCACGAAAGGAGAAGCACAGTGACGCTGCGTTGGGTGCCGATCGATCGCCTCGAGCCGCATCCGGAGAATGCGAACCGGATGAGCGCGGATCGGCTGGAAAAACTCAAGGGGCACATTGTGAGGACGGGGCGGTATGAACCGATCGTCGTGAGGCCCATTCCAGTGCGGAGTGCGGAGTGTGGCCCGAAGGGCTCCTTTGAAGGAACAGGGAGAGTGCGGAGTAAACGGCAAAACGGCGAAAACAGCGCGCGGTATCAGATTCTGAACGGGCATCACCGGGCGCGGGTGCTGCGGGAACTCGGCCACACCCGCGCGCGGTGCGACGTCTGGGACGTGGACGACGATGAGGCGCGGATGCTCCTGGCGACGCTGAATCGGCTCGAGGGGCGGGACGATCCGAAGGCGCGGGCGCGCCTCGTGGCGCACCTGGCGACGGGGCGGAGCGCCGAGGACCTGGCGCGCCTCCTGCCGGAACCGCCCGACGCGGTGGAGCGGCTGCTGCGCCTTGCGGAGCCCCCGCCGGAGCCGGCGGCTGCGGAATCGCTCGCCCCTTTGCCGCAGGCGCTGGTCTTCTTCCTCTCGGAGGAGCAGGAGGTGCTGGTGCGCGAGGCGCTGGGCGCGGTGGGGGAGGACCCATTGCGGATTGCGGATTGCGGATTGCGGATTGAACGGCGAAAAGCGCGCGGGCGGCTCGGAAAGCGCGCTCCGACGGCAAGCGCGTCGGCGCGCGCGAGCGGCCTCGGCCGGGCCGAGCGCCTCGAGCGGTTGACGCGCTGTGGGAGTTTGTGCGGATGGCGTACGGCCTGGCGGTTCCGCGGCGTGCGGTGTGCCCCGGCCACGCCGCCCCGTTCGAATACCTTCGGCGGGCGATCTTGGAGCCGGGGCGGGACCTGGTGGTGTGGGCGTCGCGCGGCGGAGCGAAGACGGAACTGGGGAGCATCGCGGCGCACCTGGATTCGATCTTCCGGCCTGGGTGCCAGACGCGGATTCTGGGCGGGAGCCTGGACCAGTCGCAGAAGATGTACGAGTACCTGTCGCGGAAGATGCGCGGTCTGTTTGCGGGGAGCCTGGCGCGCGAGCCGACCACCCGGCGGATGCGGCTGGTGAACGGGTCGGCGATAGAGGTGCTGACGCAGTCGGGTCGGAGCGTGCGGGGTCAGCGGGTGCATCGGCTGAAGTGCGACGAGGTGGACGAGTTTTTGCCGGAGGTCTGGCAGGCGGCGCAGTTCGTGACGCAGTCGGGTCCGGGGTCGGACGGCGAGTGGATCGCAGCCCAGATGGAGGTGTTCTCGACGATGCATCGTCCGTTCGGTCCGATGGCGGAGTTGGTGGAGCGGATATTGCAATGCGGATTGCGGATTGCGGATTGCGGATTGAACGGCAGAACAACGAAAACGACACAAGCAGCGGGCCCGGTGCTGTTGACATGGTGCTTGTGGGAAGTGATCGAGCGTTGCCCGCCGGAGCGTTCCTGTTCGCGGTGTCCGCTCTGGCCGGACTGCGAGGGGCGGGCGCGGGAGGCGGAGGGCTACTTTCCGATCGCCGACGCCATTGCCCAAAAGAGCCGCGCGAGCCGCGAGGCCTGGGAGGCCGAGATGCTCTGCCGAAGGCCTCGGGCTGACCGGCGCGTGTTTGCGGACTTCGAGCCGTCTCGGCACGTCGCGCCGGTGGCGTATGACCCGGCCCTTCCACTTTACCGTGCGCTGGACTTCGGCTACGCGAACCCGTTCGTGTGCCTGTGGGTGCAAATTAAACGAGATTGCGGATTTCGGATTTCGGCCCGAAGGGCTCCTATGAAGGAACAGGGAGATTGCGGATTGAAAGGCAAAGGCATTAAAGAAACCGACGGAGACGTGGACCTTTCGGGCGTGCAGGTTCGCGTGTTGGCGGAGTATGTCGAGCGGGAGCGGCCGATCGGGGAGCACCTTCAGGCGATGCGCGAGCGCGACCCCGGGCCGGTGTCGGCGACGTACGCGGACCCGGCGGGCTGGCAGCGCTCGGACACGACGGGCACCGGTCCGTGCCAGGAACTCGCGCGCGCGGGCCTCCGCGTCCGCACCCCGAGGGCCGCCATCCTGGAGGGCGTGGAACTGGTGCGGCGTCTGCTGAAGCCGCGCGCCGCAAGCGACGGACCGGGACTCGTCGTGGACCCCTCGTGCCGATGGCTCGTCCGGGCGCTCGAGGAGTATCACTGGAGCGCGTCGCGCGAGGGGACGATGGCGGAGCGGCCGGCGAAGGACGGGGCGGATCACCCGATTGACGCGCTGCGATACCTGGTGACGGGGCTCTTTCTTGGGGGATCGCGTGCGCGCGAACGGCGGTGGTGGTGAGGAGTTCCCGCGGATTCGTCCCCAGCGGGAACTCATCCGCGGACGTTCGGGGTGAGACGCTGGGCGACGGCGGCGAGAACCTGGTCGGCGTCGAGCCGGCGGGCGATGGTGGCGGCGAGGCGGGGCGTTCGTCCCATTTGGCCGCCGGCGAAGAGGTTGTACACTTCGGTGCGTTGTCCGTTGCGCGTCGCCAGGCCCCCGACGAGTCCGACGCCGGCCACCGCGCTCTGCGCGCAGCCGTTCGGGCAGCCGGAGATGCAGACGGTGATGGCGTCGAGGTGGCTGCGTGCTTCCGCCCGCGGCTCACAGGCTGGCGCCGGGGCGAGGTCGCCCATGTGCTCGCGCAGACGGTCGGCGAGGCCGCAGGTGTCGGCCAGGGCGGCCTGGCACCACCGCGTGCCGGGACAGGCGACGACGGCCGGCTGAGACTTGGCGGCGGGTGCGAGTGCGGTCCGGCGGGCGACGGCCTCGCGGACCGTCGCCTCGTCGAGACCGAAGACGATGGCGCGGTGCTGGTTGGCGATGCGCACAGCGAGGCCGGCGTCGGCGAGAAGAGCGAGGGCGTCGGCCTGGTCGGGTGCGACGTCGCCATTGGGGAAGGTAAGAAGAAGGCGCGCCTCGAGGCCGGCCGGCGACGGGGGGAAGGATGCGCCGGTTCCGGATCGCTCTCGGCGCGCCTCGTCAAGCGAACGGCGAAGGGCGTCGGCAAAGGGTTGATCGCCCATGTTCTCGCGGAGGTGGCGGAGGCGGGCGCGTCGGCGGTCGGTGCGGTCGCCGTGGGCGGCAAAGAAACGGACGGCGGCCAAGATCAGAGGCAGGGCGTCGTCCGCTGGGAGAAAGTCGTCGAAGAGCATGGCGGTGCGCGGCACAGGGCCGAGGGAACCGCCGGCCGTGACGCGGAAGCCCCACTGCTCGCCGCGGCGAAGGGCGATGAACCCGAGGTCGTTGATCCAGGGTTGGGCGCAGGCGTCGGGACAGGCGGAGAAAGAGATCTTGAACTTGCGCGGGAGGGCCCAGATGCCGGCGGTCTGTTCGAGGATCGCCTGGGCGTCGTGCGCCAGGGGGGCGAGGTCGGGGGCGTCGGGCCGCGTGCCGGAGCCGGGGCAGAGGGTGATGTTTCTCGGCGTGTCGCCGCAGGCGCCGACGGTGGAGAGGGCGGCGTGGGCGAGGGCGCGCTGGAGTTGTGGAACCGCGTCGGGAGCGAGGTCGTGGAGTTCGACGTCCTGGCGGGTCGTCAGATGGAGCGGGGTGCGAGGGGTGAATCGGCGAGCGGCGTGCGCGAGGGCTCGCCACTGGTCGGCGTTCAACCTGCCGCCGAGGAGTTTGGTTCGCTGCATCCAGAGTCCCTCCTGCCGCTGGGGGTAAAGGCCGAGTAGCCTGGCCCGAGCGGGGTCGGCGGGGATGGCGTCGCAGGGAAAGTGGGGGCGCTCCATCAGATGCCGGCTCCATCGACGAGTTTGAGTAGTTTGGTGTTGATGCCGCACTCGCCGCCGCATTTCGACGAATCGATCCATCGTCCGGCGCGTTCGTCGTTCCCGGCGATGAGGCGCGTGCACGGCGCGCAGCCGAGCGACCGGTAGCCGAGCGCGTAGAGCGGGTTGACCTGGACGCGGTAGAGTGCGGCGTATTTCCAGACCTCGAACTCGTGCCAGAGGAGGATGGGGTTGAGTTTGATGAGCCCGTCGGGGCGCTTTTCGATTTCACGGAAGTCGGCGCGTCGGCCGCCACTGGTGGCGCGGACGCCGGCGGCCCAGCACGCGGCGCCCATGTCGCGGATGGCGCGCCGGGCGGGCTCGACCTTCAGGAGTTCACAGCAGCGGTCGGGGTCGGTGCGCCAGAGATCGTCGGGCAGAGGCGCGTCGTTGCGGTAGACGCTCAGTTCCGGATAGCGCGCGAGGGTGCGGCGAAGGAAGTCGAGCGTCTCGGGGGGGCTGTGGCGCGTGACGACGACGAAGCCGCGAATGTCGGGGCTGACGCGCTTCGCAAGGTCCCAGACGATGCCCATGCCGAGGCTGTGGGCGACGACGAGGCGCGGCCCGAACTCGCGGTGGGCGGCGCGGAGGAGGTCGAGGCTCCGGTCCACCTTCTGGCCGAAGTGCAGGGCGTCGATGAGGTCCCCCGGCGCGCCGGGGTCCTGGGGAAAGGCGCCGAGGAGGCGCTCGTAGGCCTCGTCCGGTGCGGCCGCCGAGAGGGCCGGGGCGAGGGCGTCATATGCAATAGTTCGGGACAAAGGCAACCTCCCGTTCGGCTTCGATGAGGTCCTGAAAGGTGGTGGCATCCAATACGCCGGCGACGGCCGAGTGCGCCCGCTCCCACATGTTAAGGAAGGCGCATCTTCCCTGGAGGGGGCACGGTTCCGGCGCGCCGGGATCGCCGGCGGCAATGCACGAGACGGGGGCGAAGGGGCCCTCGATGAGGCGGATGACCTGGCCGACGGTCAGGGCACGAGGGTCCCCGGCCAGGAGGTATCCGCCCTGGGGTCCGCGCCGCGATTCCACTAGGCCCGCTTGCCGCAGTTCCTGGAGGATCAATTCCAGGAATTTCGGCGGAATGGCCTGGGCGTCGGCGATGTCCGAAGCGGTAGCGGGGCCTTCGCCGAGGCGTTTGGCCAGTTCGAGGACGGCCCGGAGGGCGTATTGGCACTTCTGCGAGGCCTGCATCATGGTCAGGCTCCTGTACCCGAGTAAGCCCATCGGGATACTATCGTATAACTCGCCGGTTGTCAAGAGGTATTTTTTGAAATTTTTGGGTTCACGGATTAGGGGTCGGGTTTGGGAATCAGGGGTGGGCCTTTGAAGTCGGGGGGCTGGTGGCTATAATGAATGCAG
>JAPLMM010000266.1 GCA_026387035.1 Planctomycetota bacterium | reverse complement strand
AGCAAGGCGATCAAGGTCTCCTTCGCCGTCGCGCCGGAGACGCTGCTCGAAGAGGTGATGCCGATCCTCATCCAGCCGGGCCACCGCTTTGCGGACTTTCTGAAGACCGTGCTCGGCGACGCGCTGGGGCGGCTCGTCCTGCCGACCATCGAGCGCGAGGTCCGCCGCCGACTGACACGCCAGGCCGAGGAACACGCCATCGAAGTTTTCGCGGCCAACCTCGAAAGCCTCCTGATGACGCCGCCGCTGGCGAACACGCGCGTCCTCGTCATCCAGCCGGGCTTCCGCAGCGGGTGCAAGGTCGCCGTCCTCGACGTGGACGGTACGCTGCTCGCCGAAACCATCCTCTATCCGCACGAGCCGAAAAAGCAGTGGCTCGAAGGCAAAACGGCCCTCCTGGCGGCCATCCACAGCCACAACGTGCAGGCCATCGCGATCGGAAACGGCACCGGATGCCGCGCCACCGAGGAATTCGTCTCCGAGGTCATCGAGGAAAACCACCTGGACCTCCAGTACACGATCGTCAACGAGGCGGGCGCGGGCGCCTACGCCGACAGCCCCCTTGCCAAGGAGGAGTTTCCGAACCTCGAAGCCTCGCTGCGCGCAACGATCAGCATCGGCCGGCGACTCCAGAATCCCCTGGCGGAACTCGTGAAGATCGACCCCCGGGCCGTCGGCGTCGGCCTCTACCAGCACGACGTCAACCAGGAACACTTGAAGGCCGTCCTCGAAGAGACGGTCACGTCGTGCGTCGCGGCCGTCGGGGCCGACGCGAACACGGCCTCGCCCGCCCTCCTGCGCTACGTTCCGGGCCTCGGCCCGCAGGCCGTCGAGGCGCTCGCGGCTCGGCGGCGCGCTGGGCCGATCGCCTCACGCGAGGAACTCCGGGCGCTAAGCGGCTGGGACGATCCCGGCGCGTCCGCGGAGCGAGACCTCGCCTCTGGCGGGCCGGGATTCCTCCAGGCCGCCGGTTTCCTGGGCGTCACCGGCCCGAACCCGCTCGATGCGACGCGCATCCATCCGGAAAGTTACGCGGCGGCCGAACGGCTCCTCGCCAGGGTCGGACACACGGCGCAGGATCTCACGAGCGCCGACTCGGCCAAGGCGCTCGAAAAAGATTTGACGGGCATCTCGCTCGAGCCTCTGGCCGACGACGTCGGCGTCCCGATGCTGGAACTCGTGGACCTCGTCGGCGCGCTCCAGCATCCCCACTTCGACCCGCGGTCGAAGCACGCCCCGTCGATCTTCCGCAAAAAAGTTCGCCACATCGAAGACCTTCAACCCGGCATGTGGGTCAAAGGGACCGTCCGCAACGTCGTGGACTTCGGGGCGTTCGTGGACGTGGGCCTCGCGGAAGACGGCCTGGTGCACATCAGCCAGTTCTCACCGCGCTACATCCGCAACCCGATGAAGTTTCTGCACGCCGGCGACGTGGTCGAGGTCCGCGTGGTTTCGATCGATGCCGACCGCAACCGCATCGCGCTGACGCTGATTCCGGACCGCCGACCGGCCAAACCGAAACCCGCGCCCCGGCGGCCCGCGAAGAAGCCCGCAGCGGCGTCCGCCGGCGCCGCGAGCGCCGAGGCGCCGGCCGCCCCAGCCAAGGCCGCCCCGGCAAGAGGCGCCCGCCCGCGCGGCGGGAGAACGCCCTCCGCCAAGACGGTTCCGGCCGAGCGGCGAGCCTCCTCCGGCGAGCGCCGGCCGTCGCGCCGACCGCCGCAAGGTCCCCGCGAGGGCGCGCCGGGAAAGCCCGGCGGAGCACGCTCCGCGCGGACGGAAAGAACCGGCCCGCCCGGCCGGTCCCGCAAAGACCGCCCGTCGCCGCGGTCCGGCGAGCCGCGCATCCACGTCTTCCGCGACGAACCGGCCGAAAGCCCGGATGAAACCGACGACGAGGGCCGCCCGAAGATCCGCTGGGCCCATTACGAGTCGGACCTCCGTGAGGCCGAAACGCCCGGCGAGATCGAAACGTTCGAAGAAACCGAGGCCGTGGAGGAAACGCCGGCCGTCGAGGAAACCGAATCCCCCGGCAGCGCCAAGGAGACCCATGACGCGGTTTAGAATCATCGGCAACAACGGGTTTACGACGGAAGATTACCCCGAGCCGGAGGTCTGGGCGGGCGTGCTCCGGCGCGCGGGCCTCAAGGAGTTCGAATACTTCGCGGACCATCTGGAACCGGTCCTTTTCCGACGAGTCGTCGAGAAAGAATCGGAGTTTCTCCGGGCGACGCGCGAGGCGATTCGGGCGCACGGCCTGAAGGTCTGGAGCGGGGCGACGGCCCGCGTGTCGTACCTGATGAACCTCCTCAGCCACCCGTACGCGGACATGCGCGAGGAGGGCGTCACGTGGTGCTGCGCGTTCATTGACCTCGCGCTGAAACTCGGCGGACGGTTCATCTCGGGCCACTATGATTGCCTGGGCAAGCGGGACCTCGCGGAGAACTTCGACGCGGCCATCGAGCGGATGATCGACGGCCTGGTGCGCGTCGGCCAGTACGCGGCCCAGGTGGGGTTGGAGGCGATCTTCCTCGAACAGATGCACCGCCCGCAACTTCAGCCGAACACCCTCTCTCGCGGCCACCGGATCCTCGAGGAACTGAACGCGCGCAGCCCCGTGCCATTCCACATGCACCTGGACTTCGGCCACGCCGCCCCGGTGTTCGACGACCCGACGCACGGGCCTCGCGACAAGGACCCGTACGCGTGGATGGCGGAGCCCTGGGGCACGAACCGGATCGTCCTCATCCACGCGCAGCAGTGCGACCGCGAGGCGAGCCGACACTGGCCCTTCACGCCCGAGTATAATAAGCGCGGCATCATCGACGCGCGGCGATCGCTCGAGGCCCTGGCCTCAAGCGGCGTCGGCGAAGCCGTCATCGCGCTGGAGGTGCTCTATCCGCGAGGGACGCTGATCGAGACGATCGAGCCGGGCATTGTGGCCTCGGCCGAGTACTGGCGCGAGGCGCTGGAGTCGCTCGGCTACGCGGCGGGCGAGGACGGGGCATGGGAGAAAAAAGATGAGTAAGACCAGCCGTCGAGCCGGCCGCGGAAAACGGTTAGCTGCGACCCGACTCGTCCGCCATAGCCCGACTTGTCCGCCGGAGCCCGAAGGGCGAAGGCGGAAGGGCGACGGCGGAAGGGGAGCGGGGTCGTTCGAACCGCCCGCCGCGCCGCAGGTCCTGGCCGACCGCGTCGCCCTCGTGACGGGGGCCGGCAGCGGCCTTGGCCGCGGCATCGCCGAGGGCCTGGCCCGCGCGGGCGCGCGAGTGGCCCTCGTGGACATCGACCTGGAGGCGGCCGAGGAGACGCACGCGGCTATCGCGAAGGCGGTCGCCCCGCACCGGAGCCTCGCCGTCCGCGCCGACGTGACGGACGAGACGCAGGTGGCGGCGGCGTTCAAGAAGACGGTGCAGGCGTTCGGCGGGCTGGACATCTGCGTGGCGGCGGCGGGCCTCGCCCCCGCCCACCCGCTCGTGGATTTCCCCGTGGCGGCGTGGCGCAAGGCCGTGGACGTGAACCTCACCGGCTACTTCCTCACGGGGCGCGAGGCGGCCCGCATCCTCACGCGCGAGGGCCGCGGAGGGCCTGTCCGCCATAGCCCGACTTGTCCGCCGGAGCCCGAAGGGCGAAGGCGGAAGGGCGAAGGCGGAAGCATCATCCTGGTTTCCTCGAAAAGCGGCATGGAAGCGTCGAAGAACAACTCGGCCTACAACGCGACGAAGGCCGGCGAGATCCACCTCATGCGAGGCTGGGCGGTGGAACTCGGGCCTGCCGGCATCCGCGTCAACGCCGTCGCCCCCGGCAACGTCTTCAAGGGTTCCAAGATCTGGAACCCCGATTACATCAAGGAGGCGGCGAAGAAGCGAGGCATCAAACCCGAAGAGGTCATTCCGTACTATATCAGCCTGACGGCGCTGGGCATCGAGATCCAGCCGGAGGACGTGGCGGGCGTCGTCGTCTGGCTCGCCTCCGACGCCGCTCGCGTCATCACCGGCCAGGTGATCGTCTGCGACGCCGGACAGGTGTTTGTGCGCTAGTCACATGCGCGAGTTGTAGCGCGGGGGCTCGTCCCCCGCGCATGCCGTGGGACACCATTCACATGCGCGAGGGGCAAGCCCTCGCGCTACGGAATGTTTGAACGTCGGGGCGTTATTGGAAACTGTCGGCGTGTTACCGGACATCGGCGCGTCGTTGGAATCGGACGCCGACGCATGATCGAAATTGTAGCGCGGGGGCTTGTCCCCCGCGCATGCCGTTGTTGACGCAAGCAGCGTCGCAGATGCACAAAGCAGAGGATCCCGCGTGAGCGCAGCCGATCCCGCCGATGGCGAGAAACACTATCGCACGTGGGGGCGCAACCGCTCGCCACGGTTGAAGGGCTTTGACTATTCGCAACCCTGTGCCGTGTTCGTTACCGTTTGCACGGCCGACCGTCGCCCGCTCCTGAAAGGGCGTCTGGCGGACACCATTCAGGAACAGTTGAGGCATGTGGCGAAACAATGGGGATTTCGTATCTGGTGCTGGTGTATAATGCCGGACCATTGGCACGCGGTCGTTGGATCGCCGGGAGAAAAACGCACCGTATCCGACCTCGTGGGCGCCGTGAAGAGCATGGCAACTCGAACGTCGCGCCGCATGGAGATCGAGTCCCCTCTGTGGCAAAGGGGCTTCCATGACCGCGTACTTCGAGGGGACGAGAACCCCGGAATTCTCGCCGCTTACGTCGTCGCCAACCCGGTGCGCAAGGGATTGATCCAAGAAGGCGAGTCGTGGCCGTGGGCGTATCTCGATCCTGAAGCGCTTTGAATCGTCACAGCCGGATGCGCGGGGCACAAGGCCCCGCGCTACAGAACCGTTGGGCCGTTGCCGTTGTAGCGCGGGGGTTTATCCCCCGCGCATGCCGCAAGAAAATGCGCGAGGGGCAAGCCCTCGCGCTACAGGTTGGAAAAAGGAGGCTGCACCGTGAGCCGATTGGACGATTACGCCCGAGTCACCGGTTCGTATCGCATTCCGAAGACCAGCCGGGCGTGGAACCTCTATGGGGCGGGCCTGGAGAATCTTCGCCTGGAAGAGATGCCGATGCCGGCGCCAGGGGCCGACGAACTCCTCGTGCGCATCGACGCCGTCGGCGTCTGCGCGAGCGATTGGAAGATGATCTCGCAGGGCGAATCGCACACGCGGATGCGCGGCAAAGACCTCGCCAGCGACCCGACCGTGCCGGGCCACGAGGTGTCGCTGACGGTCGTGCGGGTCGGCAAGGCGCTCGCGAAGAAATACGCCGTCGGCGAACGCTACGCCGTCCAGGCCGACATCTACGTGGGCGACGAAAACATCTGCTACGGCTACAAACTGCGCGGGGCCCAGCAGGAGTACCAGACAATCGGCCCGATCATCCACGCGGGGGGATACCTGCTGAAGATCGATCCGCGCCTCGGCTACTCGCAGGCCGCCCTCGCCGAGCCGTGGGCCTGCGTCTATCACGCCTACCATCACCACCGCCCGACGCAAAGCGTCAAGCCGGGCGGGACGGCCTGGTACGTCGGGGCCGGGCCGCTCGGCCTGATGCACGTCGAGAAAGGCATCCAGGACGGGGCGGCCCGGATCATCGTCTCCGAGATGAAAGAGGACCGCCTGGAGAAGGTCCGCCGGAGCCTCGCGCCGCTCGCCAAGAAAAAAGGCGTCGAACTGGTCCTCGTGAACCTGGCGAAACAGCCCATCGAGACGGTCCTCGCGAAGCAGGGGGCGGACGACATCCTGGTCCTGGCGCCCGTGGCCAAGGCCGCCGAAGAGGCCCTCGAGTACCTCGCCCACGGGGGCTACCTGAACATGTTCGCGGGCTTCGAGAGCCGCGACAAGGCGTGGATGCGGCTGAACCTGAACGACATGCACTACGGCGCGTGGACGATGCTCGCGACGAGCGGGTCGCCGATCGAGGCCCTGCGCCGCGCGCTGGACAACGCGGCGGCGGAACGCATCGACCCGAACAACTCGGTCGCGTGCATCGGCGGCCTCGACGCCGCCAGCGACGCCGTCCATCACACCCACGCCGGCACATACCCGGGCCGGATCGTCATCTACCCGCAGATCCAGATGCCGCTGACGCCCGTCGAGGACCTCGCCGCCGACGGCCGGTGGACCAGGGAGGCCGAGGCGGCGCTTCTGGAAGGGCGGTTGCCATAGAGCGCTGCCGGTCACCATCCAACCCTCCGGTCGGCGGGAAGCCCCTTGACCGGCCGGCCGCCTGCGGTATAACATTGTTATAACGGGAGGTGCGACATGCTCAAGCGGCTCCGGAAGGTCGGGAACTCGAGCGCCCTGCTTCTCGACAAGCCCATCGTGGAACTGCTGGGCCTGGAAGAGAACGGGCGGGTGCAACTGACGGTCGAGGGCGGAAGCCTCATCGTCACGCCGGCCAATCCGCGCCCGGTGGACAAGGCGCGGCTGGAGGCCAGCCTGGACCGCGTCGTGGCGCATCGGCGAGCGGCCTTGAGAAAACTCGCCGAATGAGCCGACCTATCGTCTTCCTCGAGGCGGATCACGTGGCGGCCATCCACCGGCGGATGATCCGCGAGTTCGGAGGCGAGGCGGGGCTGCGCGACCGCGGGCTTCTGGAATCCGCCGCCTCCATGCCCGCCGCAGGCGCCGGGGGGAAGTACCTCCACCGTGGCCTTGCCGAAAAAGCCGCCGCCTACCTCTACCATCTCTGTCGGAACCATCCGTTTGTGGACGGCAACAAGCGCACCGCCCTGGCCGCCGCCGAGGTATTCCTGCTGCTCAACGACCGCGCCCTCGCGGCGACGAACGGGGAACTGGAGCGACTGACGCGTGGCGTGGCCGAAGGGACGATCTCGAAGCGCGAAGCGCTTAGGTTTTTCCGCCGGCATGTGACCTCTTAGGAGGCGGTGCACTGACCGGGGCGGCGGCGGGCCCTGTAGTAGAGAGTATCTCTCACTACAGGGCGGACAACGGGTTGCCTCTCGGTCCGGCCCCGCCGATAATGAGGAATCGCCGGCGGAAAAGGAGCAAACGATGCGGCACATTGCGGCTCTCGGCGTTGTGTTCCTGTTTGCGTGGGCGGTTGCGGCCTCCGGTGCGGAACCGGGGTTCCTTCAGACGTCGGTCCGCTTTCCGCCTGGCGGTCGTCCTGGACATCGAGGCGGGTCACCATGTCAACGCGAACCCGGCGTCGGCGGGCCTGAAGCCGACGGCCCTCGAGCCGGAGAGCCACCCCGCCATCGCGTGGGGCGAGGTCAAGTACCCTCCCGGCAAGACCTACACGCCGAAATGGGCCGCGGGCGAAAACCTTTCCGTTTACGCGGGCCGCGCAAAGCGCACAAGCGGGCGTGAACCGCCTCAGCCATCGTGGGCGAGACCGCGCCAGGCGTCGTTCTCGCGGGGGCGGTCGGCTTCCCACTGGTCCCAGATGCGCCGGAACCGGCTCGCGTAAACCATCTCAAAGAGGTCGGCGGTTTCGGGGTAGCGGCGCAGGAACTCCTCGCGGAGGTTCTGGATCTGTATCTCGATGTCGACGCGCGGCATGGACGTGTGCAGGATGAGGTTGACGATGCGGTCGGCCTCGCGCGCAAGTTGCTCCAGGGCTTCCCGGCGCGCCGCTTGCACAGGCGTCATCGCTCGGGCTCCTTGGGCTTTTCGGCCAGGCGCGAAAGTTCGTCAAAATAGGCCGACACGACCGGCCGAAATCGCACGCTCACCTGCGAGGGATCATCCTGGACCAAGTCGGACGGCCCGGGCGTTCCCTCCGGCCCGCGGTCCACCATCGTCCTCGCCAGGCCCGCGCCGGAGGCCCCGACAGCCTCGCCCGCACCGGGCGCGGCGGCGGCGCGAACGGCGCCCGGTGCCTGCGTCGCGCCGGGCCCCCGGGCGGCCGATTCGAGCCGCCGCTGCCAGGCCACTACGAACCGGCGGAAGTCGGCCTGGCTCATGCCCATGCGGTCGAGAAAGGCGTCGCTGACCTCGCCTTCGCGGAGCCTGCGGTCCGCCTCCTTTATTAATCGGTCGGCCCACCGGGTCGCGTCAAGGAGGTTTTTCGGAAAAGCCGTCGGCTGCGGACGCTCGGGGATCGGCGGACGGCCCGGGCCGCCCGTCTGGCCACCGGCGCCGCCCTGCCCCTGGTTGCCCTGTTGCTCGCCCGCGCCCGTTCCGCCGGGGCTGCCTGCGGCATCACCTTGCGATTCGGCGCCCCCCGTGGAAGCGGCTTGGTGCGAAGTTCCGGTTCCAGTTCCGGTTCCAGTTGTGCTTCCGGTCGCGCTGGCGGTTTCGGTGCGTTCCGTGCCGCCACCGTCCGCGCCGTTGCGGTTGCCGCTGGAGTTGCCTTCGGGCGACCCGGCAGAGGCGAGTGGAGTCGGACCTTCGGAGCCGGCCGGATCGCTACCGCCGCCTTGCTGTGATTCCTGACCGCTATCGCGGCCCGCGCCTTGGCCCGCGCCAGCCGGGCCTTGATCGGCGGAAGAAGGGGGCGCCGACGAAGGACTACTCGCAAGGGCCTCCAGTGCGGCAGCGAGTCGCTCCAAGGTCTGGGCATCGGCCGCAATGTTTTCCGCCAGCGCCCCCGAGGCGGCCTGCTCGGAACCGGGTGCGGACGCTTCTTTCTGCTGAGCGGCATCGGCGGACGGCTGCTCGCCGTCGCGTTTCGGCTCGGGCGAGGGGGCGAGCGACGCGGCGAGTTCTTCGGGTTGCGCGGCTACCGCGTCCGGCGCCTCGACCGCCGCCGTTCCGGGGCCGCCCAGCGCAGCAGATGCAGTATTGCCGGAGACCAGCCCGGCCTCGGCCTGGCCGATCCAGGGCTGGAACAAGACGCCTTGGGCAAGCCAGACGCCGACCGCCAGGGCCACGGCCGCGCCAGCGACGACGGCACAGGGTCGCCGCAGCCGATGCGGCGGTAGAAGGCGGGTCGGCTCGAACTTCGCCAGGAGGCGCGCCGACCGTCGGGCGATGGCGACCGCCGCGGACGGGTCGGCCCCGGAATCCGCCGAAAGGTCCAGGAACGTCATCAGGTCGTTCTTGAGTTCAGGCCGACCTCGCTCAATCAGCCTCGCCACGTAGAACAGGGACGGCGCGCGAATCCACGCCAGGAACATGGACACCGCCACGCCGGCAGCGCCGGCAAGTGCAGCCAAGAGGTAAACCGCCGGACGCGCCGAATGCGCGAAGACCCAGACCGCATCGACGGCGAGAACCAGGGCGAGGGCGGCGAGGGCGGCGGCGGACGCCCAGACGGCCGACCGGACGGCCGCGCGGCGGCGAAGCACGCTCTGGACCGACACCAGCACGTGGCGGAGGAAACGGACCGGCGGGTCCCCTTGGCGGCTCAGCACGGACGGACTTTCCAGGTAGGGGATGCTCCGAGGGCGCTCGAACGCAGGGGTGCCGCCACTTCTGTATCGGCACAGCGGGTGCGGCAACTTCGACGAAAGGTTAGACGCGAAGCCGCGGGGGCGGTTCCTGCCTTTCGGAAGAGGGGGGTAGAGTCGAGGTCTGGCGCGGTGGGGTAGGTCGGGCATATCGGTTGGCCGCCCCTTTCGGTTGGCGGTGCCTCACTGGCCCGACCGTGCTCCGTTTCCAGACCCCGCTCATCGAACCGGACGGGCGGGTTTCCC